>DQOF01000165.1 GCA_015658775.1 Acidimicrobiia bacterium
ACACCCAGAACGTACTCGCCACCGGGAGACGCCGGGCTCCCTTCTACCGCTTCGACGTACTCATCGATGATGTCGTCGAAGTACTCACCTTCGTCATTGTCCTGCATTCTGCCGTTGCTCTCAGCGCCCCCGGTCCCGGCTACGCCGGGCCTTCGACACTCCCCGGCATCAGGAGTCTGGGATCAGAGGTTCTTCTCCCGACATGTACCGCTAACCTCCGAACACGCAGAGCCACGCGTGTAGCTCCTGGCGGAGCGAGAACGCTGAGAGGCTCCTATTCTTCGAGACCCACCTCCGGAGCCACATCACCGCAGGCCAGGTGCACATTGTGTCGAATCGCAGCGAGGGCGGCAGCGCCGCTGACAGGAAGCGTGCGGAGGAGTTCAGGTACTGGAACGAGCGCAAGGCCGCCGAGGGCACCCTGCACAACGGCTGGTACCAGTACTTCTACACCGAACACTTCGGACTCAACCTCGGGGACTACGCGGGGATCCGCGTCCTGGACATCGGATGCGGCCCCCGCGGCAGCCTCGACTGGGCCCGGGACGCGGCCGAACGGGTAGGCCTCGATCCGCTCGCCGACGACTATCGGAGGCTGCGCCCGGACGGCTACCTAATGGAGATGGTCGCATCCGGTTCGGAGGACATCCCGTACGCCGACGGGCACTTCGACATCGTGTGCTCGTTCAACTCCCTCGACCACGTGGACGACCTCGACGAGACCGTCGCCGAGATCAAGCGTGTGGCGCGACCGGGCGGACTGTTCCTGCTACTGACGGACGTCAACCACAAGGCGACCGAGTGCGAGCCCATCGAGTTCGGTTGGGAGATCGCCCAGGTGTTCACCGATGCCTTCGAGATCCTGGAGGAGCGGCGCTTCGAGAAGTCGGATCCCGGCATGTACCAGAGCATCCGGTCGGACGTCTCCTACGACATGGACGATCCGGCCGAGCGGTACGGGATCATCTCGGTGAAGTTCCGGAAGGCTGCCGTCGCCTGACGAGACTCCTCAGGAGCGGGCTCCCCGCCAGGTGAGCCGCGATCCGAGCAGGTGGCTCACGGGCATCACCGCTGCCAGCGCGATCAGGAACGCCGCCATGGGGCCCAGGTGGAACCAGTTGACGAGGCCGTTGATGACGGCCAGGCGCCCGAACAGCAGGACTCCGAGCGCCAGTTGTACGCCGAGCAGGCGACGTACGCGGTCGGTGGTGCTGCGTGCCGCCCTACCGGCGAAGGTCCAGAGGTCGTGGAGCAGCACCGTGGCGAGGATGCCGGCCTCGCCTGCGATGGCGGCCGACCGGGTGAGGTTCCAGCCGCGCGTGTCGAACAGCCAGACGAACACGAGGGCGTCGAGCAGCAGCGCCGCCAGGGTGACCAGCAGGTAGCGCACGAGCGCCCGGCTGCGCAGAGGGTGGATCCGCAGCCTCATGAGGTGGCGCAGGTAGCCGAGGTAGTGGCGTACGGCGACCTTGGACTCGCCCTCGGCACGCTCGAGGAACGTGTAGGGAGACTCGACGACCCTCTCGACCTCGCCGCGGGCCAGGACCTCGATCAGGATCTTGTAGCCGACAGGGTCCAGGTCGGCGCCGGCGACCACGTCTCGGCGCACGACGAAGTATCCGCTCATGGGGTCCGTGACCCGGCCGACCGTGCCGGGTAGCAGCAGCAGCCCGAGGGCCTGTGCGCCGCGGGAGAGCAGTCGCCGGGCCGCCGACCAGCCCGAGACTCCTCCACCGGGCAGGTGCCGGCTGGCGACCGCCACGTCGGCGCCGTCGTCCATCGCCGCCACCAGGTCGGGGAGCACGTCCGGCGGGTGCTGTCCGTCGCCGTCGATAACGCCCAGCAGCCGTCCCCGGGCGTGTGTCCATCCGCAGACCACGGCAGTGGCCAGGCCCGACCCGCCGAGCCTCCTGACGACCCGCAGCCCCGGGATCTCGTCGGCGAGGCCGGCGGCCACGTCCCAGGTGCGGTCGGGGCTGTCGTCGTCGACGACCAGGATCTCGTGGCTGATGCCCTCGGCGTCGAGAACGGCGTGCAGGTGGTGGAGGAGCGCCGTGATGTTGGGTGCCTCGTCGTAGGTGGGGATCACGAGGCTGAGGTCCACCGAGGCGTCATGGCCGGAGCTGATCTGCCTTGGATGGTCGCCGGACACCTCGACGACCGCGTCGCCGGTCATGGCCGCTCCTGTGCGGTGACGGTCTGGGTCGGCGCCAACGTACCGGACGCGGGTCGGTCGCCCCATCCGTGGGCTCAGGCCGGTTGTCCGGTTGGTGCGGGCCGCCTGCCAGAATGCGGGCGGGGCCGGTAGCTCAGTGGTCAGAGCAGGCGACTCATAATCGCTCGGTCGCGGGTTCGATCCCCGCCCGGCCCACGAGGTCAGAGGGTGTTTTGGTGACCCTCGGTCGTTGTCCGCATCTGGATTGTCCAAGGAGTGTCCAACGCGAGCCGCGGGAGTTGTTTGCACGGGTCAGGACCCCCGACTGGTCCAACCGCATCATCTCAGGGGAGGTGACCACCCGAAGTGTGCCAGCCCCGGTGGACCGGCAACGCGGCTCAGGGCCGGGACCAGACCAGTGGGCAGGCAGGGTGGTCCACGACCTCGGTGCCATCGAGTTCGCCGGAGTGGTGGGGCTTTGTTGGAGCGCCCGGGCGGATGCGGTACCTGACGCCATCCCCGCAGTACCGGACCGAGACGGCCCG
>DQOF01000020.1 GCA_015658775.1 Acidimicrobiia bacterium
ATCATCGAGGAGCTGCCCGAACCCGACGACTTGGGCCGCCTCGTCCGCATCGGCGTGGACCTGCAGGACGACTTCGCCCTGCACCAGCCACTCTCCCTCTTCGCCATGGAGGTCATCCCCGAACTGGGCGCCGGCGGGTCCGATTCGTCACCGGAGGAACACGCCCTGGACGTGCTCTCCGTCGTGGAGTCCGTGCTGGAGAACCCGGGCGTGATCTTGGCCGCCCAGGTGAACCGCCTCAAGACCGAGTTGGTGACCAGGCTCAAGATGGAGGGCGTCGAGTACGAGGAGCGGATGGAGCGACTGGCCGAGGTCCGACCACCGCGCCCGCTCGCCGAGTTCCTCTACGGGACGTTCGACGTGTTCCGCGCCCACCACCCCTGGGTGGGCTCCGAGAACGTCCAGCCCAAGTCGATCGCCCGTGAGATGTACGAGACCGGCTTCAACTTCAGGCAGTACATAGAGCACCACGGCCTGAAGAGATCCGAGGGGGTGGTGCTGCGGTATCTCACACAGGCCTACAAGGCGCTGGTGCAGAACGTGCCCGAGGCCGAGAAGACGGGGCACCTTGTCGATCTGGAGGCCTGGCTCGGCGAGACGGTGCGACAGATCGACTCCAGCCTCATCGACGAGTGGGAGAAGATCCGCAACCCCGATCCCGCACATGTGCCGGCATCGGAGGCGTCGGAGCCCGAACGGCCCGACGTGACCAGGTCGACCAGGGCGTTCCGGGTGATGGTGCGCAACGAGGTGTTCCGGTGGGTGCAGCTGCTGGTGCGACGCAGCACCGACGACATGACGGTCCTGGCCGAGGTGCCTGCGGTGGGCGACACGCCGTGGACCGCAGTGGCGATCGGTGAGGCCATCGCCCCGTACTGGGATGACCACGCCGTCCTGCCTACTGACAGCCACGCGCGGGGTGGAGAGTTCTTCGTGCTGGAAGCCGGCGGGTCCGACTGGTGGCCTGTCACCCAGACGATCGCCGATCCCGCCGGCTTCCACGAATGGGTCCTCGAGGGCAGGGTCGACCTGGCCGCGTCCCGCGAGGAGGGCCGGGCCGTCGTGCTCCTGGGGGCAATCCGCCGGCTCTGACCGCGGGGAGGGTCCTAGAACCGGCGATCGACCACGAATCGGGCCAGGCCCCGCAGCTCGTCACAGGCTGACGGCACCAGGCCGACACCGTCGATGGCAGCCAGGGCTGCACCCAACCTGCCCCCTGCCTCGTCCAGGGTTCGCTCCCGCCCGCCCGCCGCCTCGATGATCCGGGTGGCCCGTGCCACGTCGTCGTCGGAGAGGTCGCCATGCTGGCGGTAGACAGCCGCCAACTCGGCCGCCGCCCCCGGCTCACCGGTCAGGACGATCGCCACTGGCATGGACTTCTTGCGTTCCCGCAGGTCGTTGCCTGCCGCCTTGCCCGTCACCACCGGGTCCCCCCAGATGCCGAGCACGTCGTCGACGGCCTGGAAGGCCAGCCCCAGCTCACGCCCGTAGGAGTCGAGGGCCTCGACGACCGCAGGATCGGCACCTGCCAGCACCGCTCCGATCGACGCAGCGCAGCCGAGCAGTGCACCCGTCTTGTCGGCCTCCATGGCCAGACAGTCGTCAAGGCCCACGTCGAGGGTGTCGCCGAATGCCATGTCCGCGGCCTGGCCTGCGAGCATCGCCGAGGTCGCCCGGGCCAGACGCGCCGTTGCCGCGACACGCTCCGGAGTCAGATCCACGAGAAGCACCTGGAACGCCAGGTTGTGGAGTGCGTCGCCGGTGATGATCGCATCGTCGGTGCCGAATGCCGCCCACACCGTGGCACGGTGCCGACGCTCGGTGTCGCCGTCGATCATGTCGTCGTGGACCAGGGAGAAGTTGTGCACGAGCTCGACGGCCACCGCTCCGGGTACCGCCACCGCAGCAGGCGCACCGGCAGCCTCCGCCGACAGCACCGCCAGAGCCGGCCGCAGACCCTTGCCGGCGCCGGCCGCCGACGGGGATCCGTCGACCCCGGCCCAGCCGAGGTGGTACCGGGAGGGGCCCCGCAACTCGCCGCAGAGCCCGTCGACCGCCGCCTCCATCGCAGGCTCGACGAGGGAGCGTGCCCGTTCCAGGATGACGGGGGTGTTCACCTGCCCCGGCGGTCCTGCAGGAAGGGAAACGCGGCTCGCACCTCGGCCACCGTGGCCGGGTCGACGTCGGCGACGAGCACCGCCTCGCTGCCGGGCTGCGCCTCGGCCAGGGCAGCGCCCGACGGATCCACGATCACGCTGTCGCCCGAGTAGGAGAGCTTCGGGTCGGCACCCACACGGTTCACCCCGACCACGTATGCCTGGTTCTCGATGGCCCGGGCCCGCAGGAGGGTCCGCCAGTGGTAGCTCCGACTGTCCGGCCAGTTGGCAGGCACCAGGTAGAGGTCGGTCGTCGGCGCCACGTCCCAGAAGGCCTCGGCGAATCGCAGGTCGTAGCAGACGAAGAGGGTGGTCCGGACACCTTCGACTGTGACCGTGACGGTCGTGTCGCCGGCCCTGTACCGCTCGTGCTCACGGGCGTAGGTGAAGGGGTACATCTTGTCGTAGTGGTGGAGGGTGCCGTCGGGGCCTGCCAGCACGAACCGGTTCACCGGCTTCGCGTCGGGCCTGTCGCGCACCGGCACAGAGCCGGCGGTCCAGAGCCCGTGGCGGGAGGCCTGCTCCGACAGGAATGCGACGCTGGGCCCATCAGGCGGCTCGGCTATCCGGTCGGCTGCCAGGGAGAAGCCGGTGGCGAACATCTCTGTGAGCACGACCAGACGCGCGCCGGCGTCGGCGGCCTCGGCTATGAGGTCGGCAAGGTGGGCGTGGTTGGCCGCCCGGTCCTCCCAGACCACGTCGTGCTGAACGGCCGCAACCCTCACGACCCGGATCCTGCCATGCCTGCCAGGCGCCGGGAGGCCTCGACCAGGATCTCGGGTTGCTTGCAGAACGCGAAGCGGATGAGATGCCGGCCGGCCTCCCCATCGTCGTAGAAGACCGCGCTCGGCACGGCCACCACCCCGCACCGCTCGGGCATCGACATGCAGAAGGCTACGCCGTCGTCGAATCCGAGGGGTCTGATGTCGGCTGTCACGAAGTAGGTGCCGGCGGTCGGGAACACCTCGAAGCCCGCTGCGCGCAGCCCGTCGCCCAGTAGGTCCCTCTTGCCCTCAAGGTCGTCGGCGAGTTGCGAGAAGTAGCCGTCGTCCAGCCCGAGGGCGGTGACCATGGCGTGCTGGAACGGGCCACCGCTCACGTAGGTCAGGGACTGCTTGGCCGTCAGGACCGCCGACACCATGTCGGCAGGCCCATGCGCCCAGCCGATCTTCCAGCCCGTGAACCCGAACGACTTGCCGCCCGACGAGATGGTGAGCGTCCGCTCGGCCATCCCGGGCAGGGTGGCCATGGGTATGTGTCGGCCGCCGTCGTAGACCAGGTGCTCGTAGACCTCGTCTGTGACGACCAGCAGGTCGTGCCGGATGGCCAGCCGTGCCACATGGCCCAACTCCTCGGCGTCGAACACCTTGCCCGTCGGGTTGTGGGGTGTGTTCAGGAGGATCAGGCGGGTGCGCGGACCGATGGCCGACTCCAGGTCGGCGACGTCGAACGAGAGGTCCGGTTCCCGCAGTCGGACCACCCGTCGCCGGCCGCCCGCCAGAGCGACCGAGGTGGCGTAGTGGTCGAAGTAGGGCTCGAACAACACCACCTCGTCGCCGGGCTCGACCAGGGCGAGGATTGCCGCTGCGATGGCCTCCGATGCTCCGGCGGTTATGAGCACCTCGGTCTCGGCGTCCACCTCGAGGCCGTAGAACCGTCGCTGGTGGTCGGCCACCGCCCGGCGCAGCGGCAATATGCCACGGCCCGGCGGGTACTGGTTGTGGCCGGCCCGGATCGCCGCGATGGCGGCCTCGAGGACCTCGTCGGGCCCATCCGAGTCGGGGAAGCCCTGGCCCAGGTTTATGGCGCCGGTCCGCTCCGCGAGGGCCGACATCTCGGCGAAGATCGTGATGCCGAACTCCTGGAGTCGGTCCACCAAGTACGGCTTGCGGTCGTTCACGGGCCTGGAACCTGTCGGCCTGGGCTCTTCAGGACGTCATGCGTCCCGAATGGCCCGCCAGACCTTCTCCGGGGTGAGGGGCATGTCGATGTTCCGGACCCCCAGGTGCGACACGGCGTCGATCACCGCGCTCTGCACCGCGGGCGTGGATCCGATGCTGCCGGACTCGCCGATCCCCTTGGCACCCAGCGGGTTGCGCGGCGTGGGGGTCTGGGTGAACGAGCGCTCGAAGCTCGGCAGTTCCATTGCGGAGACCGCCGTGTAGTCGGCCAGGTTGGTGGTCTGGGGATTGCCGTCCTCGTCGTACCGGAACTCTTCGAGCAAGGCCTGTCCGACGCCCTGTGCAATGCCACCGTGGATCTGTCCGGCCGCCAGCAGCGGGTTGACCAAGGTCCCGGCATCGTCGACTGCGATCAGTCGCCGGACGACCACGTGGCCGGTCTCGACATCGACGTCGACCACGGCTATGTGGGTGCCGAACGGGAAGGTCGGGGCCACCTGGGTATGGTCTGACACGCCCGCCATCGGCTCGGAGGCGGCAGCGGCCAGGTCGGCCCACGAGCGGCTCACGGCAGGGGTGCCTGCCACGTGGAACCGGCCGTTCTCCCTGTCGAGCACGATGTCGCCCGGCGCCGCCTCGAGCAGGTCGGCGACAGCCCGGAGGGCCAGGTCGACCAGCTTCTCCGATGCGTCGGCCATGGCCGAACCGGCCAGTTGCACCGAGCGGGAACCACCGGTGGTCTCCCCGGACGGGACCTTGTCGGTGTCGCCGTGGAAGACCACGACCTGGTCCATCGGCATGCCGAGCCGGTCGGCGACCAGCATCGCCCAGGTCGTGATGTGGCCGGTGCCTATGGGCGTGGACCCGGTGATCGCCAGGACGGTGCCGTCGGGCTGCAGCCTCACCTCGCCGTACTCGCTGCCACCGAAGCCGGTGATCTCGACGTAGGTGCAGACCCCGATGCCCATCTGGACCCGGTCGCCTGCGTCGCGGCAACGCTGCTGCTCGGCGCGTAGCGACTCGTAGTCGGCCAACTCGAGAGCTGCGTCGAGGGCGGCCTCGTACTCGCCGCAGTCGTAGGAGGTGCCCGTGGCGGTCGTGTACGGGAACGCCTCCGGGGGCACCAGGTTGATCCGTCGCACCTCGACGGGATCCATGCCTATCTCGGCGGCGAACAGGTCGACGGCCCGCTCGATTGCCGCCGTCGCCTCGGGACGACCGGCACCCCGGTAGGCACAGACGGGGGCCGTGGTGGTTGCCACGGACCTGGCGGAGAACTCGACGTCGGCGATGTCGTATACGCCGGTGGCCATCTGCCGGGTGAACTCGGGCAGGAACGGTCCCCACTTGGGGAAGGCTCCGCAGTCCTGGATCACCTCAAGCCGGTAGGAGGTGATGCGGCCGTCACGCGACCCACCCATGGTGACGCGCTGGTTCTGGGCTCTGCCGTGCACGTATCCGGCGAGGTTCTCGGTGCGGCTCTCTGTCCAGCGAACGGGCCGACCCACCAGGCGCGCCAACTGGGCCACGATGATCTCCTCCTCGGAAACCATGCCCTTGGCTCCGAAGCCGCCACCCACGTCGTTCACAATCACGCGGACCTCGGACTCTTCGAGGCCCAACGCAGTCGCCACGTCCTTGCGGTAGTTGTGTCCTCCCTGCGAACTGGCCCAGCAAGTGACCCTTCCGTCCTCGTAGGCGGCCGCTGCCACGCGTGGTTCGATGGACACTGCTGCCACACGGGAGTTGACCAACTCGACCTCGATCACGGCCTCACAGCCCGAGAAGTCGACGGGACCGGGTGAGGGCAGTTCCCAACAGAGGTTGTGCCCCAGGTCCGGGAACAGCACCGTCTCGCCGGCCACCGCCTCGTCCAGGTCGATGACCGGAGGAAGGGGCTCGATGTCGGCCCAGACCGCCTCGGCGGCATCGGCTGCCTGGTACGGGGTCTCGGCTACGACCACTGCGATCGGCTCGCCTACGAACCGCACCCGGTCGCGTGCCAGGTACGGCCTTGCCATCTCCGAGGCGTAGAAGCCCATGGCCGGTGGGCGATCGTCGAGGCCCAGGTCGGCGGCGGTGTACACGGCGACCACCCCCGGCATGGACCGGGCGTCGTCGACGTCTATGGAGAGGATCTCACCGTGGGCGGCGGTGGACCTCACGAACTGGACGTGCAGGGCACCGTCCAACACCACGTTGCCGACGTACTCGCCCAGGCCGCGCAGCAGCGTGTCGTCCTCACGCCTGAGTACGGCGTTGCCGAGTATCGAGGTGCCTGCCTGGCCGGCTGCGGCCGGAATCTGGTTCATCGTCACTCCACGGGGTAGCGCTCGACCAGCTTGCGGGCGATAACCATCTTCTGGATCTCGCTCGTTCCCTCGCCGATGATCATCAGGGGTGTGTCCCGGAAGTACCGCTCGACCGGGAACTCGGTCGTGTATCCGTTGCCGCCGTGGATTCGCAGTGCGTCGGTGGCGATCTCGAAGGCGACCTCGGATGCGAACAGCTTTGCCATACCGGCCTCCATGTCTACACGCTCCCCCAGGTCGGCCCGCCGGGCGGCGTCGTAGGTCAGGAGCCGGGCTGCCTGCAACTTTGTCGCCATCTCCGCCAGCCTGAAGGAGATCGCCTGGTGCTGGACGATCGGCTTGCCGAAGGTCTCGCGCTGCTGGGCATACGACATGGCCGCCTCGAACGCCGCCTGAGCGACTCCGACCGACCGGGCTGCGACATTGATACGGCCCAATTCCAGGGCCGAGAGGGCGTAGCCGTGGCCGTGGCCGAGGCCGTCGTCGCCGCCGAGCAGGTTGGCGTGGGGAACCCGGTGGTCGACATAGGACATCTCGACCGTCTCGATGCCGCGGTAGCCCAGTTTGTCGATCTTCCTGGAGACCGATATGCCCTCGAAGACCTCGCCGGGGTCCTTCTCGACGAGGAAACAGGTGATGCGATCGTCGGGTGTGCGGACCAGCAGCATCACCAGCGAAGACCTCATCCCGTTGGTGACCCACATCTTGGTGCCGTTGACCACCCATTCGTCTCCATCGCGCACGGCGCGGCAGCGGATGGCGCCGGTGTCGCTGCCGGCATCGGGTTCGGACAGGGAGAAGGCCGCCCTGAAGGATCCGTCGCACATCCGAGGCAGGAAGCGATGCCGCTGATCGTCCGTGCCGTACCGTCCGATCATCGTGGCGACGATCTTGTGGGTGTTCAGGAGGCCGGCCAGCGACATGTAGCCCCGGGACAGTTCCTCGATGATCCGCGTATAGGTGGTGATGTCGAGGCCGAGGCCACCGTACTCCTCCGCGATGGTCGCCCCGAACAGCCCGAATTCGCACATCTGGTCGAACATGGCCTGGGGGAACTCGTCCGCCGACTCGAACTCGGAGACATGGGGAACCACATCGCGGTCGACCCACGTCCTTATGGTGCCGACGATCTCATCGGCAAGTTCCGGGTCGGTTGCCATGGTCTCCCCTAGTGCGTGCGGTGCCGCAAGGGTACCGGCCGGTCACGAAGCCGTACGTACCGAGACGGGCCCCACCTGCTCCGGATCAGTCGACTGCCGGGTCGCGGTGCTGGGTCATCGGCAGCAGGTAGTACCAGAAGTAGAAGCCGGCACCCTGCGCCTTCATCGCCAGCCGGCCCTCTGGACCACGTCGCCTGCGGCCGTGCCGCCGACGAACCAGGATTCGGCCTGACGGGCGCCGGGGACCGCCTCGGTCAGCGACAGGGAGGCCTCCTCGTAGTAGTTGCGGATGTCGGCGGCCACCTTGGTCGGATCGCCCGGAAGGCCCACCTCCTTCCAGTTCTCGCCCTCGGCCACCCGGGCGAACAGGCCGAGCACCCTGGGCACGCCCTCGGCGGTGACCACCTTGCCGACGGTCGACCGGCCGTAGGACTCCATGGTGCGTCGCCATGCCGGAAGCAGGCCCCGGGCCTCGGATTCGGCCGGGTGCAGGTCGCCGGTATCGGCCGGAGGGATGGTGCAGACCAGCGGAGCATCCGAGTCGTCTGTCACCTCCTCGGGAAAGTCGACAAGCACCGGCCCTTCCGGTGCGCCCAGGAGGGCGAAGGCGGCATCCAGGACACGCCTCTGGAGCCCGGCATCGTCGGGTCGGCCCAGGGGGCGCCCCAGGGGGAACTCGCAGTGGAGGGCCCCGGCGGCCGTGTGGTCTCGGCCTGTTGGCGGATGAGCGAGAGCGAGACCGTGGCGATGCCGGAGGCTTCCAGCACCGATGCGAGCGTACCCACGGTACGCGTGCAGAGAGGTCAGACGGGGGTCAGGATGACGACGTCGACCCCGTCGTCCGACAGGATCCGGGCGGAGGCCGGTCCGGTGTCGAGCCTGATCGTCTCCAGGGTGTGGTCGATCTGGGCACCCATGAACGAGATGTGGACGTCGGCGACCGAACCTATGACGCCCTCGGCGGCCATCTCAACGAGGCGGTCGAGGGGGAACACGACATTCGGGTCGACGATCCAGCCGGTGCGGTCGAAGTTGGGGCTGAAGTGGGAGAGGACCAGGTCGCGGCGGTCGGCCGGCAGCACCGTGAACGACTGGTCACCGGGGTTCCAGTCGGCGTCGTCGCCGACCCGCAGGCCGGCCGTGGTCACCACGGCGACCCTGCTCTCGGCCAGTGGCCGTGGTGTGGTCCATGGAACCTCGTCGAAGGCGTAGCCCTCGAGGTTCGCCAACTCCGCACGCAACCGTTGGTCACCTATGTCGATCACCCATCTCGATTTCCTATCGTCGTCCCGCTCCCTCCGATTCCGGACGAGTATTCCAACCCGAGGCACCCCCGGACGATTCCGGCGGATCAGGGCGCACCGCCGGGGAGGTCCCTCAGGTGACTCTGGTGCCCGATCTGGCCCCTGCGCCGATCGACCCCAGCAGCGGTCCGGTCATCAGCAGGGCTCCGACCGAGACCACCGCACAGAAGAGGAAGCCACCCGGCCGGTCCGTGAGGGCCACCACGCCGCCGAACAGGAAGCCGCCGATGCCTATGGCCAGGAAGTAGGCGAGCGATCCGCAGCACAGGCCGATGAACCTCGGGGTGAGGACCCGGTCCTGGATCACCCCGTCGTCGACCACCGGCGCGGGCTGAGTGCGGACGCCACGGGGGGTCGCATTCGACGGCGCCGGCCCGGGGACCCGCAGGTGGGCCGGTCGTGGCATGCTCGATGGCCATGACCACGACCCCACCACCGTGGGAGAATCCGCTGCGGCACACCTCCACGGCCATGGTCTGCACCATCGACACGCTCGCCACCCGCACGGGCGTGGACGTCCTGGCGGCAGGCGGCAACGCCGTCGATGCGTCGATCGCCGCCAACGCCGTGCTGACGGTCACCTCACAGCACATGTGCGGGCTGGGAGGTGACCTGTTCGCACTCGTCCACACCGGTCCGGGGCGACCCGACTGCCTAAACGCCTCGGGCCGTGCCGGCTCCGGCGCCGACCCGGCGGCGCTGCTGGCCGAGGGGTTCACGGCCATGCCCCACCGTGGCGACATCCGGTCGGTGCCCGTGCCCGGCTGCGTCGACGGCTGGTGGGCCCTGCACCGGCGCTTCGGCTCGATGCCGCTGGCCGACCTTGTGGCGCCGGCGATCCTGCTGGCAGACCACGGCTTCGCCGCCTCGCCCCTGCTGGCCGCCGTGGCCGGCGACGTCCGGGACGTCCACGGTGCCCAGGACTTCGCAGGGCTGACCAGTGCGGGAACCGTCGTGCGCCGACCCGGAGTCGCCCGGGTGCTCAGGGCGTTCGCCGAGGGTGGGCGCGCAGCCGTCTACCTGGGCGACTTCGGTGAGCAGTTGTTGTCGGCCGGCACCGGTGAGTTCACCGATGAGGACCTGGCGACACCCAATGCCGACTGGGTGGACCCCCTCGGCGTGAGGGTCTGGGGACACGACGTGTGGACGGTGCCCCCCAACTCCCAGGGGTACCTGTCGCTGGCGGCGGCCCTGATCGTCGACGGCCTGGACCTGCCGCAAGAGGACAATCCCCTGCGGGCACATCTAATGGTCGAGGCGGCACGACAGGCCGGCCATGACCGACCCGCCGTGCTCCACGAACACGCCGACGGCGAGGCCCTGGTCCACCCCACCCGCCTGGATCCCCGGCGTGGAGCCATCCACGCCGACCGGGTTGCGACGCTCGGCGATGCCTGGCACGACGGCGACACCATGTACCTGTGCGCTGTCGACGGCGAAGGCATGTCCGTCTCGCTCATACAGTCCAACGCCAACGGGTTCGGCAGCCACGTGACCCTCCCCGAACTCGGGATATTCCTCCACAACCGGGGCATCGGCTTCAGCCTCGAGCCAGGCCACCCCGCCTCCTACGGACCCGGCCGGAGACCGCCCCACACCCTCGCCCCGGCCCTGGTGACCCGCGACGACGGACACCTCAGGGCCGTGCTGGGCACCATGGGCGCCGATGCGCAGCCCCAGATCGTCTTGCAGATGCTCGTGCGCCTGCTACACGATGCGGCCGACCCCGGACACGTGGTCGGTGGTGGTCGCTGGGTGCTGACGGGCGGTGGCACCGGCTTCGGCACCTGGGACGACGCCGATTCCGTCCAGGTGGTGGTCGAGCCGCACGCGCCGGCGGCCTGGGTGCCGGGCCTGGTCGACCGGGGGCACCGTGCACGGGTGGGGGCCGCCAACTTCGGGCACGCCCACTGCATCGAGGCCGTCGACGGAGGCCTTCGGGGAGCGGCAGACCCACGGGCGGTGATCGGTGAAGCAGCCGGGTACTGAGGAGTTCGGATCGTGACCAGCCACAGCGACGAGCCGACGAGCAGCGTGGGGTCCGGAGCCGGGCCGCTACCGAAGAAGGCCTACACGACGATCGTCATCGAACGGGAGATCGCCGTGCCGCGCCGGGTGGCGTGGGACGGGCTTCTGGACATGCTCGCCTCTGTGGCGGGTGGCTACGTGAGCGAGGGCGACCCCGCACCGCACGGCGTCGGTGCCGTCCTGGAGTTCGGCCTCGGCGACCTGGCCCTTTCCGAGGAGGTCATCTCGTTCGAGCCGCCGTGGCGCCGCGTCTACGAACTGTCCGGCGCTCCCGTGGCCCTCTACCAGGGCACCACTGCATTCGTGGACCGGGGCGACTCGTGCCTAATGTCCTGGTCGCTGCTCGTCGACCCCCTGCCCGGCAGCGCAAGCGACGCCTTCATGGCAGCCGCGGAGAAGTTCCTCACCGGGTTCGCCGATCGGCTGAAGGACATGGTCGAATCGGGGGGCTGATCCCGAAGCCACCCGATCCCACGGAGACCCACATGCGCATCGCCGTAAACGCCTCGGCCGAACTCCTGCACGCCGACATCGGACGGCTCCGGGAGCATGCGGCTCGTGCAGCCGAGGACGGGTTCACCGGCTGGTGGTTGGCCCAGACCGGCCTCGTCGACGCCCTGACCGTGTTCCCTGCCGTGGCCGGTTCGGCCCCCGGGATCGAGTTCGGCACGGCGGTCGTGCCGACCTTCCCGAGACATCCCACGATGCTGGCCGGCCAGGCCCTCACCACCCAGGCCGTGCTCGGCGACCGGAGCCTGGTCCTGGGCATAGGCCTCTCCCACAAGCCGGTCATCGAGGGCTACCTCGGCATGTCCTTCGACCGGCCTATCCGCCATCTCATCGACTACCTGGAGGTGCTCATGCCGCTCCTCGCCGACGGACACGTCGACTATGCAGGCGAGGCGTTCACGGCGCACATCACATCCGCCCGTCCCACCGACCGGACGCCCTCGGTGATGGTGGCGGCGCTGGGCACGCAGGCCCTGCGGGTCACCGGACGCCGCACCGACGGCACGATCCTGTGGATGGTCGGCCCCCGCACCATCGAGGACCACATCCGGCCCCGTCTGGCTGACGCCGCCGACGAGGTCGGACGACCAGACCCCCGGATCCTGTGCAGCCTCCCGATCTGTGTCACCGACGACGCCGCTGGCGTCCGCGAGGCCGCTGCGCAGGTCTTCGCCGTCTACGGCGAGTTGCCGTCGTACAGGGCGATGCTGGACAGGGAGGGTGCGGAGCATCCCGGCGAGGTGGCCCTGATCGGATCCGAGGACGAGGTGGTCGCCCAGTTGGACGACCTGGAGAGGGCCGGCGCAACCGACTTCGCCGCCCTCGAGTTCGGCAGGTCCGAAGAGGAGTTCACGAGGACCCGGGCACTGCTGAAGAGCCTCCTCTAATCCGCTCCGGGCCACAACCCCCAGGTCCACCGCGGCCCGGGCCCGGTCAGGATCTGCCCGGGAAGAGCCTGACGGCCCCAGACGACGATGGGCCGGTCGCCGCACCTCCCGGATGGCATGCGACGCCGCACTGGGCCCATGCTCCGGTCTGGCGCTACCGTCGCGTCATCTGACAGGCCACCAGGAGAACCGATGGGCACCATTCCCCGCATCATCTCGGTCGACGACCACGTGGTCGAGCCCCCCGACCTGTGGACATCCAGGCTCCCGGCGAAGTACCAAGACCGCTGCCCCAGGGTCGAACGGGACACCGCCCGGTTCCTCTTCGAGGGCGGTGTCTTCTCCTACGAGAAGGGAGTGGAGGGAGGAGAGCAGTGCGACTGGTGGCTCTACGACGACCTCGTCTACCCGTTCCCCAAGTTGTCGGCCGCTGTCGGGTTCGACGACCTCGACATCACGCCGGTGACCTTCGACGAGATCCACCCGGGGGGATGGAAGCAGCCGGACCGACTGGCGGCGATGGACGTCAACCACGTGGACGCCTCGGTCTGCTTCCCGAACGTGCTCCCCCGCTTCTGCGGCCAGACCTTCCTCGAACGCGAGGACAAGGATCTGGCCCTGCTGTGCGTGCAGGCCTACAACGACTGGATGATCGACGAGTGGTGCGCCGGCGCTGGCAGGGGCAGGCTCATCCCGCTCACGCTCATCCCGCTGTGGGACCCGGTCGCGGCAGTTGCCGAGGTCCACCGATGCGCCGGCAAGGGCTCGTTCGCCATCGCATTCTCGGAGAACCCGTACCACCTGGGCCTTCCATCGGTCCACGACAAGGACCGGTTCTGGGACCCGTTCTTCCGGGCCTGCGAGGAGACGGACTCTGTGGTCTGCATGCACATCGGCTCCTCTTCCAAGATGCCGTCCACCTCGCCCGATGCGCCGTTCGCCGTGTCGTCGGCGCTCACCTTCTCCAACGCCATGGGCTCCATGTGCGACTTCATCCTGTCGGGCATCTTCGTCCGGTTCCCCCTGCTGAAGGTCGCCTACTCGGAGGGCCAGGTGGGCTGGATGCCGTACGTCCTCGAGCGCATGGACAAGATCTGGGCCGAACGCGGCGACGCATCGTTCGGCATCGACCTGCCGGAGCGGCCCAGCAGCTACATGCCGGGCCATGTCTGGGGTTGCATCTTCGATGACGAGACCGGCCTCAGGAACCGGGACGTCATAGGCATGGACCAGATCTGCTTCGAGGTGGACTTCCCCCACGCCGACTCCACCTATCCCGACACCCTCGAGGTGGCGACCCGGATCTGCACGGCGGCCGGGCTCTCCGACGACGAGGTCTACAGGCTCATGCGTGGCAACGCCATAGACTGCTTCGGCCTGGAGCGCTTCGGCATCACCGCGTAGGCCTGACCGGCCTACCTATCAGGGTCGGCTGAATGGCGGGCTGGTGGCATCGGCATGGCAGTCCGACGAGATGATCGTCTAGTCGGGTGAATCCGCGGCTGTGCTCATCCTGTCCTGCTCTGCCTCGCCCTGCACCGATGGTAGGGAGGTGGTCGGGGTGCTGCCCAGACGGCGGAGGCCGCCGGGTCAGCCGATCGGATAGGCCGTCCGGTCGCAGATGGGCCGGAGGGCGAAGCTGGAGACCATGCGGGCCACACCGGGCAACTGGGCCAGGTGGGTACGGTGCAGGACCTCGTAGTCGGCGACGTCCCGGACCACCACGTGCACCAGGTAGTCGAACTCGCCGGCCATGAGGTGGCAGCTCATCACCTCGGGCCGGATGGCCACGGCTGCCTCGAACGCGTCGAGCGTGGCCTCGGCCTGGCCGACGAGGGTGATCCCCACGAACACGTCGGTGCCGAGGCCCACGGCGGTCGGATCCAGGAGGGCCACGTAACGGTCGATGTAGCCGCCGTCCTCCAGGCGGCGGACCCGACGGAGACAGGCCGAGGGCGACAGGTGGACAGCCTCGGCTAGGTCCACGTTGGCGATCCGGCCGTCCTGCTGGAGCAGGGTGAGGATGGCACGATCCACATAGTCAAGTAGCTCATCAACAGTAACCACGCTCAATATCCTAGTTCTACGCAATGTAATTGCGTGAAATAACCATCAGACGCCGTACTCCACAATCGGACAGCGTCACGGGTTTCCTAATGTTTGTCCCATCCGGGGGCGCCACCGACGACTCCACCACCGACCAGGGGGCCTGCAAGATGGACATCGGAGTTCCCGCAGAGATCAAGACAGCCGAACGACGGGTCAGCCTGACCCCGGCAGGAGCCGGTGAGCTGACCGCCCGCGGCCACCAGGTGGTCGTCGAGGCCGGCGCCGGAGAAGGGGCGGGCTTCGCGGACCGTGAGTACAAGGAGGCCGGTGCGGTCATCGCCGGTTCCGCCGACGAGGTCTTCGACACCAGCGAGCTGGTCATCAAGGTGAAGGAGCCCCAGGCCGTCGAGCGCGCCCGCCTGCGTCCCCACCACACGCTGTTCACCTACCTCCACCTGGCCGCCGACAGGCCCCAGACCGACGACCTGCTTGGCAGCGGCGCCACGTGCATCGCCTACGAGACGGTCACCGACGACGCCGGCCGCCTGCCCCTGCTGGCACCCATGTCCGCCATCGCCGGCCGCATGTCGATCCAGGCGGGTGCCCACGCGCTGGAGGCACCCCAGGGTGGTGCCGGCCTGCTGCTCGGCGGCGTGCCCGGCGTGCGCCCTGGCAAGGTCGTCATAATCGGTGGCGGCGTGGTCGGCGAACACGCAGCCGAGATGGCTGTCGGGCTGGGCGCCGACGTGACGGTGCTGGACCGCAACCCTGCCGTCCTGAACGGGCTGGCAAAGCGGTTCGGCGGCCGGGTGCGAACGGTGTTCTCCACCAGGGCCGAGCTGGAGGCCTCGGTGGCCGACGCCGACCTAATTGTCGGCGCTGTCCTGGTCAAGGGTGCGAAGGCTCCGCGACTCGTGACCCGGGACATGCTGGCGACCATGCGCGACGGTTCGGTCATCGTGGACGTAGCGGTGGACCAGGGGGGTTGCTTCGAGACCACCCGGGCGACCACCCACACCGACCCTACGTTCGTTGTCGACGGCGTGGTCCACTACTGCGTGGCCAACATGCCCGGAGCCGTGCCCCGGACCTCCACCCTCGCACTCTCCAACGCCACCCTGCCGTTCACCCTGTCCCTGGCCGACCTCGGCACCGATGCCGCCCTCCGCTCGGACGAGCACCTGCTGAACGGCCTGAACGTGTGCGCCGGGGCGATAACCGACCTCGCGGTGGCCGAGACCTTCGACCTGGACCACGTCGATCCCATCGAGGCGCTGGACCGCCGCTGACCTCCCCGTCCGGGTAGCCGACCTGCGGGCAGGCCTGCAGGAGGCGCACATGGGTAGCGTCGACACATGATCGACCCCCGCACCGACGTGGTTGTCGTCGGGGGCGGCATCATCGGCCTCGCCACGGCGGACGCGCTCCAGTCGCGTCTGCCCGGGGTGGGCGTCACGGTGCTCGAGAAGGAGCCCGAGGTCGCCACGCACCAGACCGGTCGCAACAGCGGGGTTCTGCATGCCGGCATCTACTACACACCGGGCTCCCTGAAGGCCGATCTGGCCGTAAGGGGCATCGACCGGATGGTCGAGTTCTGCTCCGAGCACCACATCGCACACGACCGCTGCGGCAAGTTGGTGGTTGCCGGCACCGCCGACGAACGACACCGCCTGGATGCCCTGGCCGAGCGGGCCCGGGCCAACGGCGTGGCAGTCACCGACCTCAGCCCGGAGGCCGCCCGCCAGGTCGAGCCCCACGTCTCCTGCGTTGCCGCGTTGCACGTGGCCGCCACGGGACGCGCCGACTTCGCAGGGGTGGCTCTGGCCCTCGCCCGCCGTATCCGGTCACGTGGAGGATCGATCCGCACACGGGTCACGGCCGGACGGGCCACCCCGACCGCCGACGGCTGGACGGTCGACACCGGCGACGGCCCGATCGACACACGGTTCCTCGTGGGATGTGCCGGCCTGCACGCAGACCGGGTGGCCCGTAGGTCAGGCGCCGACCCCGGTGCCCGGATAGTCCCGTTCAGGGGCGAGTACCTGGACGTGACGGGACCGTCGGCTGATCTTGTACGGGGGCTCGTCTACCCGGTTGCAGATCCCAGGCTCCCGTTCCTCGGCGTACACCTCACGCGTGGCCTCGACGGGCACGTCCACGCAGGCCCGAACGCGGTGCCGGCCCTTGCCAGGGAGGGCTACCGGTGGACCGACGTGTCCCTGCGGGACCTCGCCTCGACGCTGGCCTGGCCGGGCAGCATCCGTCTGGCCGGCCGCTACTGGAGGCCGGGCCTCGGCGAGCTGATGCGCTCCGTGAGCAGGCGGCGGTTCGTGGACGCAGCCCGGGCGCTCATCCCGGACCTGGACCCGGCCGACTTCAGGCGCGCACCGGCCGGTGTGAGGGCCCAGGCGGTTGACCGCGGGGGCAATCTGCTCGACGACTTCCACCTGGTCGAGGGCGACAGGTCTCTGCACGTGGTCAACGCCCCCTCGCCGGCCGCCACGGCCTCGCTGGAGATAGGCGCCCTCATCGCCGACCGTGTGGCGACCGGAATCCCGCGGACCGGCCGCTGACGCACGCTCCCCGTCGCGCCTAGGGGACGACCGGCACGGTGTCACGCCACCGGTCCACGCCACCGGTCCACGCCACCGCCCTCGACAACACGCACCGTGCGGGACACGGCCTCGTCCACATCGCTGAACGAGGTGTAGAGGGGGGCGAACCCGAACCGCAGCAGGTCGGGCGGTCGGAAGTCCGGGATGACCGACTCCTCGTGAATGAGGGCCTGGCCGACGGCCTGGGCGTCAGGATGGAAGAGCGACACGTGTGAGCCTCGCCGCTGGTGGTCGCGGGGAGACCTGACCTCGAAGCCGAGCGGAACGAGCCTGGCGTCGACAAGGGTGATGAAGCGCTCGCTGAGGGCCACCGACTTGTCGCGCACACGGTCCATGCCAGCCTCGAGGAGCAGGTCCACGCCCGGCTCCACCAGTGCCGTCGAGACCACGGGCGGCGAGCCGGTCATGAACCTGTTCACGCCCGGTGCCCGTTCTGCATCAAACTCGAACGCCATCGGGTCGTCGCTGCCGTACCAGCCGTCGATCGGGTTGACCAGGTCCGGCAGTCCGGACGAGACGAAGAGGAATGCAGGCGATCCGGGTCCGCCGTTCAGGTACTTGTAGGTGCATCCCACCGCCAGGTCGACGCCGACGGCATTCAGGTCGATCGGCACCGCCCCCACCGAGTGGCAGAGGTCCCAGAGCACGAGCGCCCCGGCCTGGTGTGCCAGTGCAGTGACCGCATCCAGGTCCCAGCACCAGCCCGACCGGTAGGCGACGTGGCTGAGCGAGACCAGGGCGGTGGTGTCGTCGATGGCATCGGCCAGGAGCTCGTCTGGCCCGTGGACGCCGTCACTCCCCAGCACCACCACCTCGTGGTCCGGCCCGGCCGCCCGCGCCACCGCCCGCAGCACCTGGACATCGGAGGGGAAGTTGAGGTCGTCGGTGATAATGCGCGTGCGGCCGGGTCGGGCTGCGACAGCGGCGGCGGCCGCCTTGTAGAGGCATACCGAGGTGCTGTCGGCGAGCATGACCTCGCCGGCCGATGCGCCGACCAGGCCGGCCAGCCTGTCACCGACCCGGTTCGGGAGGTCGAACCAGCCCTCGTTCCACCCGCGGATCAGCCTCCCACCCCACTGGTCGTTCACCAGGTCGGCGGCCAGGTCCGCGGCCCTCCTGGGCATACGGCCGAGGGAGTTTCCATCCAGGTAGATGAGGTTGGGCTCGGACGCGTCGTGGAAGAACTCGTAGCGGAACCCGGCCAGGGGGTCGGCGGCATCCAGGTCGGCTGCGTCGGGCATCGGTGTGTCACCCACGGCCCGGAGAATAGCGATCGGTGGGGGGCGACACCCTCCCCGGTGATGCCCTACGGTCACGGCCCACGCCGGGGTTCACGCGGCCATCCATCACCGAATGGAGTCGAGAACATGCCTAGAAGGGGTCGGGGCACGAGGGCTCGCCGGACCGCCGGCGACACCGCCGTACAGGTATCACGCCTGGAACGCAGGATCCCCTACTACGACCTGCTCGGCGAGGACGGCCTGGACCTGATCGAGGAGCATGCCGACCGCATCCTCTCCGAGGTCGGAATAGAGATCCGCGGCGACGACGAGGCGATCGAACTGTTCCGCGACGCCGGCGCCACCGCCGACGGCGAGCTGCTCCGATTCGACCCGGGCCTGGTGAAGCACATCGTGCAGCGCAGCACCCAGGGCCGGTTCGTCCAGCACGCCCGGGATCCTTCCCGCTCGGTGACAATCGGTGGCGACAACACCGTGTTCGCCCCGGGCTACGGCATGCCGTTCGTCCGCGACCTCGAGGGTGGGCGGCGCTACGGCACGATGGACGACTTCGAGAAGCTGGTGAAGATCAACCAGACCCTCGAATGGACCCACCACTCGGGCCTCGTCATCTGCGAACCGACTGACGTGCCGGTGAACAAGCGCCACCTCGACATGGTCGCTGCGCATCTCCGCTTCTCGACGAAGCCCCTGCTGGGCGCCATCACCGCCCCCGAGAGGGCCGAGCACTCGATCCAGATGGCGCGGATCGTGTTCGGCGCCGAGTTCATGGACGACAACTGCGTGATCATGGGCAACATCAACGTGAACTCACCGCTGGTCTTCGACGGCCAGGTGACCAGGGTCATGCGGATCTACGCCGCAGCCAACCAGGGGGTGGTGACCTGCCCCTTCATACTGGGAGGTGCCATGGGGCCAGTGACACCGGCCGGTGCAATCGCCCAGGCCCACGCAGAAGCGCTTGTCGGTGTCGCCCTCACACAGTTGGTCCGACCCGGTGCACCGGCGATCTACGGGAACTTCCTGACGACCATGTCACTCCGCTCGGGCGCCCCGACCTTCGGGACACCTGAGGCCGGCCTCGCCTACTTCGCCGTCGGCCAGCTGGCCCGCCGCCTCGGCGTACCTGTCCGCTGCGGTGGTTCCTTCACCTCTGCCAAGCTGCCGGACTTCCAGGCGGCCCAGGAGAGCGCCGATTCGCTCCTCACCGCACTGATGTCGGGCCCCAACTTCGTGCTCCACGCCGCCGGTTGGCTGGAGGGCGGCCTGGTCATGGACTACGAAAAGCTGGTGCTCGACAACGACCGCCTGGGGATGATGCACGTGCTGCTCCGGGGTCTTAGCCTCGACGACAACGCGTTCGCCATGGACGGCTTCCATGAGGTCGGGCCGGGCAGCCACTTCCTGGGTTCCGCTCACACCCTCGCTAACTACGAGTCCGCCTACTACGAGGCCACCTTCGCCGATTCGGCGTCGTGGGAGCAGTGGCGCGACGAGGGGGAGTTGGACGCCCGCCAACGTGCCCACGCCGACTGGCAGGCCCGCCTGGAGAACTACGAGCAACCGCCTCTCGCCGACGGTGTCGACGAGGCGCTCAGCGAGTACGTGACCAGGCAGAAGGAAGCGGTACCCGATGCGTGGTACTAGGCGGTCGGGCTCGACGACCCGCACCTGACGCAGGGCGGACAGAGCCGCCCACGGCGGTTCCCGGAAGACTGCCCGGAAGGGAGAAAGAGCGACCTGACATGAAGACGAACGTGGATGTGGCGGTGATCGGCGGGTACGCGCACTCGAGCGATGCCAGCGTGGCCATGGGCTACATACCCGCCGACCTCGCCGACAGCGACGACGGCTTCGATGGCTTCGAGGTGGAGATCCTCGGCCAGATGAGGCCCGCCCGCCTTCTGCCAGAGCCCTTGTACGATCCCGCGGGCAGACGGATGCGTGGCTGAACGCCACCCGGAACTCCAGGAGCGAATACATCCATGAGGGACAACCAGCGGTACGACGCCATCGTCATCGGCGCCGGGGTGATCGGTGCGGCCATCGCATTCGAGTTGGCCAAGAAGGGGTGGCGCACCCTCAACGTCGACAAGTTGCCTGCTTCCGGCTACGGCTCCACCAGCAACTCGTGCGCCATCGTGCGGGCCAGCTACTCCACCTACGACGGCGTGGCGATGGCCTACGAGGGCTTCGGCTACTGGCAGGACTGGGACGACTACCTCGACGCCGACGACGAGCGGGGCCACGCCGTGTACATGCAGAGCGGCAGCCTCCTGTTCATGGTCGAGGGAGGCCACCACGAGAAGGTGATGCCGCTCTACGACGAGGTGGGGGTCCCCTACGAGATCCTCGACAACGAGACGCTGGCCGAGCGCTTCCCGTTCTTCGAGCACGGCGTCCACGGCGAGCCGTGCCGACCAGAGGACGACCGGTTCTGGGAGGAGCCCGTCGGCGAGATCCTGGGGGCGATCCACACACCCGACTCCGGCTACGTGAGCGACCCACAGTTGTCCACCCACAACCTGCAGCGGGCGACCGAGGCCAAGGGCGGCACGTTCCTGTTCAACGCCGAGGTGAGCGCCATCCGCCGAACAGACGGTCGGGTCACCGGAATCTCCCTGGCCGACGGCACCAACATCGACGCTCCCGTGGTCGTGAACGTGGCCGGACCGCACTCGTTCGTCATCAACAAGATGGCGGGTGTCTACGACTCGATGAACATCAAGACCAAGGCGCTGCGGCACGAGGTGCACCACGTGCCGGCCCCTCCGGGGGTCGACTACGAGAAGGACGGCATCCACTCGTCCGACGCCGACCTTGCCATCTACGTGCGACCCGAAACAGGCAACAACATCCTGATCGGGTCCGAGGACCCGCCGTGCGACCCCCAGGTGTGGGTCGACGATCCCGACGACTACGACACCGTCGTGTCCGACGAGCAGTGGAACGCCCAGGTGCTGAGGCTGGCCCGCCGCATGCCGGGCCTCAGGATCCCCAACGAGAAGAAGGGCATCGTGGACCTCTACGACGTGTCCGACGACTGGATCCCCATCTACGACCGCACCGACCTGGACGGGTTCTACGTCGCCATCGGCTCGAGCGGGAACCAGTTCAAGAACGCGCCGGTGGCCGGGCACTGCATGGCCGAGTTGATCGAGGCGGTGGAAAACGGCCACGACCACGACGCCGACCCGGTGAAGGTCACCGGCGTGTACACCGGGCTCGTCATGGACATGGGCTTCTACCGCCGCAACCGGGAGATCAACCCGAACTCCTCGTTCTCGGTGAACGGCTGAAGTTCCGCCCCCGGGCGCAACCTGTCAACCGATCAGGCCTCGACGACCTGGGTCTTGAAGATCTTGTCGGTGATCCGCTGGTTGCGGTCGTCCCACGTCGGCCACAGGTAGTCGATCAACGAGAACACGTTCACGACGCTGTTGATGAGGCCCGGAACGAGCCAGCGACCCAGGCCCCTGCTGCCACCCGGTGGCTCGCCGGTCTCGATGTCGATGAGCCTGATGCCCAGTCTCCGCTTGCCCGGCGTCGTGCCGGTGACGCCCTGCCTGTAGCCGAACAGCCAGCCGGCCCACACGACCACGGCCACAAACACGGCGACTCCTACGGCGAACAGGACCCAGCCGACGACGACCGACCCATCGTCGGCAGCCTCGTCCACCGCCATGACCAGCCCCACGACGGCGAGGGCGACAGGCAGCACCTCGGCGGCGGACCACAGCAGCATGTCGATGATCACCGCCTTGGCACGACGCCACCAGCCGGCGGCAACGGGTCGAGTGTCCTGGGACTGGTAGTCCGGAGACACATCGAAGTCTGTCATGGTCCTGGTCTCCGTTCACTCCGGCGGTTTCGTTGCGACCTGGTCCGGGGGAGCCGTGCCGCCGATGATACGCCCGCCTCTATTCGATTCGCATCCCGGAGATGGCCCTGGCGATCACCAACTGCTGGATCTGCTCGGTGCCCTCGAAGATGTCGTAGATCTTGGCGTCCCGATGCCAGCGTTCGACCGGATGGTCGGTGACGTAGCCGGCGCCACCCAATATCTGCATGGCCCTCTCCGTAGCCCACACAGCCACCCGGCCTGCCTTCAACTTGGCCTTGGACCCCTCCGCCTCGACGAACCCACCCGTCCTGGCCAGCCATGCGGCCCTCCACACCAGCAGGCGGGCAGCGTCGATCTCGGTGGACATGTCGGCCAGCATGAAGGCGATCGCCTGGTTCAAGATGATCGGCCGACCGAACTGCACACGCTCCTTGGCGTAGTCGCGGGAGTACTCGAAGGCCGCCCGGGCCACGCCGACCGCCTGGGCGCCAACGGCGGGGCGGGTCGACTCGAAGGTCTGCATTGCGGCCTGGGCATTGCCTGGCTTCCCCTCCCTTACACGGGCGAGGCGCTCCTCCAGCTTCTCCCGGCCTCCCAGCAGGCAACGGCCCGGAATCCGCACATCGTCCAGGATCACTTCGGCGGTGTGGCTGGCCCGGATGCCGTGCTTGGAGAACTTCTGGCCCTGCGACAGGCCCGCCGTGCCGGGCGGGACCACGAACGAGGCATGGCCCCGGCTCCTCAGCTCGGGATCCACGACGGCCACCACCACGTGCACGTCGGCGATGCCACCGTTGCTGATCCAGGTCTTGACGCCGTTCAGCACCCACTCGTCGGCGGCCTCGTCGTAGACGGCCCTGGTGCGTATTGCCGCCACGTCCGAGCCGGCGTCGGCCTCCGAGGATGCGAACGCACCCAGTTGTATGTCGTCAGCGGTGCCGTAGCACTGCGGCACCCACTCCATCACCTGCTCCTGGGTGCCGGCGGCAGCTATGCCTGCCGCCGCCAGACCCGACCCCATGATGGCCATGCCGATGCCGGCGTCCCCCCAGAACAACTCCTCGATGGCGACGGGCAGGGTCAACCCGGTCTTGTCGTTGAACATGCCCTCGGCGAGGAACTCCCACCCGTAGAGGCCGATCCTGGCCGCCTCCTGGATGATCGGCCACGGCACCTCTTCGCGCCGGTCCCACTCCTCGGCGGCGGGGCGGATGACGTCCACGGCGAAGTCGTGAACCCAGTCGCGGAGCTGGACCTGGTCGTCGTTCAGGTCGAGGGAGAAGTCGGCCATGGGGGAGTCCTCGCAGACGGCGGCGGGTGTTCGCCGAATGAGATTACCGGCTGGTAACCGCCTCCTCGTCGTCGGCGGTCCGACCCACCAGCAGCAGCGCCACCAGGGCCAGTGCCCCTGAGACCAGGTACGGCGCCCCGATCGCCACCCGGCCGAACAGGAGACCGGCCACGAGGGGTCCGACGATCCGGCCCAGTGCACCCGCGCTCTGCTGCAGGCCCAGGGCCGCCCCGCGGGCGTCGGTTCCGACGGTCGCCACCGTGGCCGCGGAAAGGGTCGGCCCGAACAGGCCCTGGCCGACCACCAGCAGCAGGAGTGCGACGGCCAGTCCGATCCAGGCCCCACCGGTGGCCAGCACGAACATCCCAGCGGCGACCAGCAGGAGCGAGGCCCGCAACGCGCCCCGGGTGCCGAGCCGGTCATTGGCCGGGCCGACCACCTTTGTATGGACAAGCACCATCACCAGCCCGATCGAGGCGAACAGCCCGTAGACCGACGGATCGTCGAGTTGGGGGAAACGCCTGTCCAGGAGGAGGGCGAAGGTCGACTCGAAGCCGGCGAACCCCATCATCCCGACGAGGGCGAGCAGGGCCAGGCGCCTCATCGCCGCGCCGGCATCTCCCAGGGCCGCTATCGGGCCGATCCTGCGCGTGGCGACGGCATTTCCCCCATCCGCTCCGACATCAGAGACCGCGGTCGACGGCCGGGACGGCAGCCGCACCAGCGCCACCACGGCGTTGACAGCGGCGAGACCCGCCGCCACGAAGAACGGCAGTTCCCGACCCCCCAGGGCGGCCAACGACCCGATGAGCGGCCCGACTACGAACCCCAGCCCGAATGCCGCAGCCAGCAGACCCAGCAGGCGGGGACGGTCCTCGGGTTCGGCCAGGTCGGCAACGGCTGCCTGGCCGACCGCATACGACGACCCCGAAGCACCGTCGAGTGCCCGACCCAGGAACAGCACCCACAGGACCCCGGCCATTCCTGTCACGAGGCTCCCGACAGCCGAGCCGACCAGGGCCGCGATCAGGACCGGCTTGCGGCCGATCCGGTCTGAGAGGCGACCCCACAGGGGAGCTGCAACCATCTGGGCGGCCGAGAAGGTGGCGAGCACCGAGGTGGCCATGAGGGGCGACGCCCCGAAGTCCTCGGCGTAGAGGGGCAGCACCGGGATGATGATCCCGAAGCCCACCAGGTCCAGGGCAACGGTCGACCAGATGATCCCGAAGCCGGGCGGCCGCCTCCGTCGGCGGTCGGAGTGCGTCCCCACGGCGGCGCAGGCTACCGGGCCCCCGACTGCCCCATCCCGGCCCGTCCCGGCCCAAACCCGGCCCAATCCCGGCCCCATGCCCACGACAGTCCCGCAGCAGGCCAGACGCACACCGGTAGCCTCGGACCTCCATGAACGCCCCCGACGCCGAGGCGGCCCCACGCCTGTGGACCATCCCCGACAAGCCGTCCCTCGAAGGGCTCGAAGCCCGTTGGGACGCCGTCTGGGAGAGTGAAGGCACCTACCGCTTCGACCGTACGAAGACCCGTGACGAGGTCTTCTCGATCGACACCCCGCCGCCCACCGTGAGCGGGGCGCTCCACGTGGGCCACGTGTTCTCCTACACCCACACCGACACCGTGGCGCGCTACCAGCGCATGCGTGGCAGGGAGGTCTTCTACCCGATGGGGTGGGACGACAACGGCCTACCCACCGAACGCAGGGTCCAGAACTACTTCGGCGTGCGGTGCGATCCGTCGCTTCCCCACGACCCGGACTTCGAGGTCCCTTCAGACGCCGGTGACCTGAAGGCGATAGAGAAGCGCGGCGACATCGACATAGGCCGGCGCGACTTCGTCGAACTCTGCCACCGCCTCACCGCCGAGGACGAGCAGGCGTTCGAGGACCTGTGGCGCCATCTCGGCCTGTCGGTCGACTGGACCCAGACATACGCCACCATCGACGAGCACTGCCAACGACTCGCGCAACAGGCCTTCCTGCGCAACCTGGAGCGTGGCGAGGCCTACCAGGTGGAGGCCCCCTCGCTGTGGGACGTCACGTTCCGCACCGCCGTGGCGCAGGCCGAGTTGGAGGACCGCGACCGTCCCGGCGCCTACCACACGCTGGTCTTCCACCGGACCGACGGTGGTGGCGACCTGCAGATCGCCACCACCCGACCCGAGTTGGTGGTCTCCTGCGTGGCCCTCGTCGCCCACCCCGACGACGAGCGCTACCAGCCGCTGTTCGATTCCACTGTCACCACTCCGGTGTTCGGTGTCGAGGTGCCGGTCCTGGCACACCGCCTCGCCGACCCCGGAAAGGGCACCGGCATCGCCATGATCTGCACGTTCGGCGACACCACCGATATCACCTGGTGGCGCGAGTTGGACCTGCCCGTCCGAGCCGTCATCGACCGGGCGGGCCGCTTCCAGGCCGAGGCCCCGGTCGACGTCGTCGGGGAGGCCGGCCTGGCCGCATACGCCCGACTGGCCGGCAAGACGGTGTTCTCGGCCCAGAAGGAGATGGTGGAACTCCTGGGCGAGACCGGCGAGATCGTAGGCGTGCCGGAGCCGATCACCCACCCCGTCAAGTTCTTCGAGAAGGGCGACAAGCCGCTCGAGATCGTCACCAGCCGCCAGTGGTACATCACCAACGGTGGCCGCAGCGCCGACCTGCGCGACGCCCTCATCGCCCGGGGCGACGAGATCACCTGGCACCCGCCGTACATGCAGGCCCGCTACACCAACTGGATCGACGGCCTGAACGGCGACTGGCTGATCAGCCGGCAGAGGTTCTTCGGCGTGCCCCTGCCCCTCTGGTACCGGCTGGACGGCGTAGGTGAGCCGATCTACGCCGAGCCGATCGCCCCGGCGGAGGCCTCGCTTCCCGTGGACCCGTCGTCGGACCCGGCACCCGGCTTCGACGAGGCGCAGCGCGGGCAGCCCGGCGGCTTCGTCGGCGACCCCGACGTGATGGACACCTGGGCGACCTCGTCGCTGACCCCCCAGATCGCCTGCGGCTGGACCGTCGACGACGACCTGTTCGCCCGCACCTATCCGATGGACATGCGCCCGCAGGCCCACGACATCATCAGGACCTGGTTGTTCTCGACAGCGGTGCGCTCCCACCTAGAGGAGGACACCGCCCCGTGGCGGCACTGTGCGCTCAGCGGCTGGGTCCTCGACCCGGACCGCAAGAAGATGTCCAAGTCGAGGGGCAACGTCGTAACCCCGATGGACCTGCTCGAGCAGTACGGCTCCGACGCCGCCCGCTACTGGGCCGCCAGCGGACGCCCGGGCACCGACACCGCCTTCGACGACGGAAAGATGAAGATCGGCAGGCGCCTCGCCATCAAGATCCTGAACGCCAGCCGCTTCGTCCTGGGCTTCGGCCCCGACGGCGGCGAACCGGCCACGATCGATCCGTCCAGGATCGTCGAGCCGCTGGACCGGGCGATGCTGTCCCGCCTCGCCGAGCTGGTCGACGACGCCACCAGGGCGTTCGACGACTTCGACTACGCCAGGGCCCTCGAGCGCACAGAGACCTTCTTCTGGTCGTTCACCGACGACCATGTCGAGTTGGTCAAGACCAGGGCCTACGAGGGCGACGAGGCGGCTGCCGACTCGGCACGCCACGCCCTGCGCCTGGCCCTGTCGACGATGTTGCGCCTGTTCGCCCCGGTCCTGCCGTTCGTGACCGAGGAGGTCTGGTCGTGGTGGCAGGCGGGCTCCGTCCACCGGCAGCCCTGGCCGACCGCCGACGAACTCCGATCGGCCTCACAGGTCGACGGCACATCGGTCGACCCGGCGATAGCCGAGGTTGCGGCCGAGGCCCTTGCCGAACTGCGCAAGCACAAGACCAACGCCAAGCGGTCGCTGGTCACCCCGATGCTGGCCTGCACCATCACCGACACCCCCGACCGCCTCGCCCTGCTGCAACATGCGCTGGCGGACGTTGCCGCAGCGGCGCGGGCCACACATATCGACCTCGTCGAGGGCGTCTCACTATCGGCCGAGGTTGAGCTCGAGGCACCGCCCGAGTAGTCACCCACGACTCGGGGGCGGTCAGACTGCCCACATGGACACACCCTCGTTCGAACACCTGCTGGTCACGTGCGACGGGCGCCGCGCCACGCTCACCCTGAACCGCCCCGAGGCGCTCAACGCCCTGTCGAACCAGACGATGGCCGAGATCATCGCGGCGGCCGACTGGTTCGACCACCAACCCGACCTGCGCGTGGTGGTGGTCGAGGGAACAGGCCGGGCATTCTGCGCCGGCTTCGACCTGGGAGCGTTCGGTGACGAGGGCACATCACCAGCTGGTGGCCGCGTCCCCGGCGACACCGGCCGGCTCATGGCCGAGGCCCTCGAGCACATGGCCCCGGTCACGATCGCCCGACTCCACGGCCACGTGGTCGGTGGTGGCCTCGTGCTGGCGGCCGCATGCGACCTGCGGGTCGCCTCCGAGGACGTGCGCTTCTCGATCCCCGAGGTCGACCTCGGCATCCCCCTCGCCTGGGGCGGCATCCCACGCCTTGTCCGGGAGATCGGCCCGGCGCTCACCAAGGAACTGGTCATGACCTGCCGGCCCTTCGGCGCCGACGAGGCCAGGGCCGCCGGGTTCCTCAACCGGGTGGTCGCCGAGGACCGTCTCGACGACGAGGTGGACGAACTCGCAGAGGCCGTCGCATCTCGTCCCCGCTTCGCCGTGCTGGCTACGAAGGCGCACACGAATGCAGTCACCGAGCAGATGG
>DQOF01000185.1 GCA_015658775.1 Acidimicrobiia bacterium
AGGCGGCCCGCCGCCGACGGCAGGTGGCGTGGCGGCCCAACGATCGAGGCATGGGATCGGTGCGAGGCCCCGAAGGCGTCGTTCACATAGGCGTCCTGCCCTTCCACCAGTCTGGCGACGAACTCCGGAGCGTCCGCTGTTTCACCAGGGTCGAACCTGAGGTTCTCGAGCAGGGACACGCCCGGGACCAGGTCAGCGAGCCTCTCCCGCACCGGGTCCATCGCAAAGGCGGGGTCGGGCCTGCCGCCGGGGCGGCCCAGGTGTGAGCAGGCCGTCACCTCCGCTCCGGCGCCTACCAGGTACCGCAGCGTCGGCAGGGCCGCCCGTATGCGCATGTCGTCGGTGATCACCCCATCCGAGAGGGGAACGTTGAAGTCGCAGCGGACGAGAACCCGCCTGCCCGACAGGTCGCCCAGATCCTCCAGTTGCGGCAGATGCATGGGGGGCTACTTGCGGCCAGCCTTCGTCTTCTTCGTTCGTCGGGTTCCGACGATCCTCGTCAGGTCGACCAGGCGACACGAGTAGCCCATCTCGTTGTCGTACCAGCCGCAGACCTTCACCATGTTGCCTATCGCCATGGTCAGGCCGGCGTCGATGGTGCAGGAGGCAGGGCGGCCGACGATGTCGGACGACACGAGGGGCTCCTCGCTGTAGTCGAGGACCTTCGACAACGGACCCTTCCTGGCGGCGGCGGCGAACGCCGCGTTCACCTGCTCGACGGTCGCCTTCTTCCTGAGCGTTCCCACGAAGTCGGTGATCGAGCCGTCCGGGATCGGAACCCGCAGCGAGATTCCATCCAGCCTGCCCTTCATCTTCGGCATCACCAGGCTGGTGGCCCGGGCGGCGCCCGTGGACGTCGGAATGATGTTGACCGCAGCGCCGCGGGCACGCCGGAGATCGCCGTGGGGGCCGTCCACGAGGCTCTGGTCGCCGGTGTAGGCGTGCGTGGTGGTCATGAAGCCCTGCTCCACCCCGAAGGCGTCGTCGAGCACCTTGATCATGGGCACGAAGCAGTTGGTCGTGCACGAGGCGTTCGACACGACGTGGTGTCTGGCCGGGTCGTAGGAGTCGTCGTTCGCGCCGACCACGAAGGTGGCGTCGGCGTCGCCCGACGGGGCCGAGATGATGACCTTCCTGGCGCCGCCCTCGAGGTGCAGGGCCGCCTTGTCCCTCGAGGTGAAGATCCCGGTCGACTCGATCACCACGTCGACACCGAGGTCGCCCCACGGCAGGTTGGCCGGGTTGCGTTCCGAAAGGACTCTGATCTTCTGGCCATCCACCGATATCCCGTCACGGGTTGCCCTGACCCTGGCGTCGAGGCGGCCGTGCACCGAGTCGTTGGCAAGCAGAAACGCCATTGTCTGGATCGAGCCCAGGTCGTTGACTGCCACGAACTCGATCGGGGCGTTCTGGGCGCGGGCCGCCCTGAAGAAGTTCCGGCCGATCCGGCCGAAGCCGTTCACACCTACACGCACGGTCATGGCCTTGTCGCCTCCCGGGGCACTACGGGCCCACATCCGAAGAATCCCTGCATTGCTAGCCGATCACGAGGTTGGCCACGCGCTGTCCGGGGTGGTCGGTGGTCACACACCGCCGTCCTGCCCGGTACCCCGGCTCAGCGGTCCAGGTCGCGGTGCTTGACAGCCGGGTCGAAGCCCCGACTGCGCAACCGTGCGGCCAACTCCTCGGCCACCGCGACGGAGCGGTGTCTGCCGCCCGTGCACCCGAAGGCGATCGACAGGTAGGCCTTGCCCTCGTCGATGTAGGCCGGGAGGAGCAGGCCCAGCAGCTCGTCCAGCTGGTCGAGGAAGGCCAGGGCCAGGTCCTGGCCGATCACATAGTTGCGAACTGGTGCGTCGAGGCCGCTCAACGGACGCAGCTCGTCCACCCAGTGTGGGTTGGGCAGGAAGCGGCAGTCCAGGACCAGGTCGACGTCGCGGGGCGCTCCGTGCTTGAAGCCGAAGGACGTCACCGATGTCCGCATCGGCCGGTCGTCCACGTCGCCGTAGAGGCCGGCCACCCTGTCCCTCAGGTCGTGCACGTTCAACTCCGAGGTGTCGACCACCAGGTCGGCCTCGGCCCTGACCGGCTCCATCAGCAGCCGCTCGGCATGGATCGCCTCCTCGATGCCCGACGCCCCGGGCAAGGGGTGGGGTCGCCTGCTGTCCTTGTACCTCTTGACGAGGACGTCGGTGGAGCAGTCCAGGTACACCACCCGAAGTCGCTGGAACGCCTCCCGCAACTCCCCGAGGACACGCATGGTGTCCCCCCCGGACGTATCGGCCTTGAGGGCGAAGGCCACACGGTCCCACGGCGATTCAGGCCCGCAGGCCAGGTCGGCCACCTTCGTGAGAATGTCGGGAGGCAGCCGGTCGATCACGAACCAGCCCAGGTCCTCGAGGTCGCTCGCGAACTCCGATCGCCCGGCGCCGGACAGGCCGGTGATGACCAGCAGGTCGCTCATGGACCGATTGTAGTGCTGTGACCTGTGCCTGATCCGGGGGAGGCCTCCCTCTCACAGACCAGCACGAGGAGTCGGGGGATGGTCGACGCCTCCCGGTACCCGGCTGCACGGGCCAGGAAGCCGTCGGGTGGTCGCGGCTCGTGCATCCGTCGCAGCACCAGCCCGTTCTGGGCCAGGGCGTTCACGTACCTGCTCAGCGGGCGGTGCACGAATGGCAGGAACACCCCCTTCTCCACCTCCTCCGACTCGATCGACTCGACCAGGTACGGCCCGATGCGCCAGTACTGCTCCGGTGGGTCCAGCACCTGGTCGTCTATCCATCCGCTGCCGGGCGTCTGCAGCAGCGGATGGTTCAGGAAGAACGCGAACCGGCCTCCCGGACGCAGCACCCGTGCAACCTCGGCGATCGCCTCGTCCACGGCCTCTATGTGCTCGAAGACCAGGCAGGCAACCGCAGCGTCGAAGCAACAGTCGCGAAATGGCAGGCGTGCGGCCTCCGAACGGGCATACGACACTCCTCCGCCCCGCCTGCGCGCCTCGTCGGTCTGTGCCCTCGAGGAATCCACCCCGATTACCGCCGAGGCGCCACCCCGTACCGCCAGTCGGCTGATCTGTCCCTCACCGGCACCCACGTCCAGGATGCTGTCGTACCCAGCAAGCAGTTCGGCCGCCAGCGGAAGGATCTGCTCCTCGTACTCGGCGTCGGCCCCCTCGGTGAAACCCTCCTGCCACCAGGTGGCGTGCTCCTCCCATGCCTCCATGCCGTCACCCATGCCAGGAGCGTCCCACACCGGTGGGTGCTGCGGGAAGCCACACCTCTAGCCTGCGCACCCGTGGCAGCAATACTGGCACTCGCCTCTGCCGTACTCTTCGGATGCGGCGACTTCTGCGGCGGCCTCGCGTCCCGGCGTATCGACGCCCTCCGGGTGGTCGCCACGTCGCACATCGTCGGCCTGGGCCTCGTGCTGGCGGTAGCGCCGCTGATGGCCGACCACTTCACGACCGACGCCCTCCTGGTCGGCGGCCTGGCCGGGGTGTTCGGAATAGTCGGAATCGCCCTGCTCTACCGGGGCCTCGGACGCGGCCCCATGGCGGTGGTGGCACCGATCACCGCCGTCAACTCCGCAGCAATCCCTGTCGTCTGGGGCCTCGTGTTCGGAGAACACCTCTCGGCCATGCACGTGGTCGGCATCCTCGTCGGCCTGTCGGCCATCGCCCTCGTCTCGCGTGTGCCGGGCCACGCCGGGCCGATTCCGAAGGGCCTCGTCGTCGAGTCGATGCTCGCCGGAGCAGGCTTCGCAGCCTTCTTCATCGCCATCGACGCTGCCCAGGACGCAACGGCCCCCTGGCCGCTGGTGGGCGCCCGGATCGTGTCAGTCACCCTCGCCATCGTCACCGTCGTCGTCCGCGGCGGGCCCCTCCTCCCCACCCGGCGCGAAGGGGTCGCCGGCATCGTCGTCTTGGCCGGCGTCCTTGACATGGTCGCCAACGTGGCGTTCCTCGTCGCCGTGAACCGCGGGCTCCTCAGCCTGGTGTCGGTCCTCGCGTCCCTCTACCCGGCGGGCACCGTCATCCTGGCCCGGACGGTCCTGAGGGAACGGATGAGCAGGGCGCAGGTGCTGGGCATGGTCGGTGCTATCGGTTCCGTGGCCCTGATCGCCGCAGGCTGACCGGCCCGCCCACCCACGCTTCCCCCGTTCATGCCGAGCCGTGTGTCCTGGCGTACACGGCCTCGGCGACCGGCGCGGGAAGCCACGACAGTGCGAGCAACTCCTCCAGCGTGGCACGTTGAACAGCCCGGACACCCCCGAACGACGTCACCAGGCGCTTCCTGCGAGTGGGCCCCAGGCCCGAGATGCCGTCCAACACCGAACCGGTCATCCTCTTCGACCGGAGCTGGCGGTGGTAGGCGATGGCGAACCTGTGAGACTCGTCGCGCACTCTCTGCAACAGGTACAGGGCCTCCGACCCCCTCGGCAGCCGGATCGGCTCTCCCAGGCCGGGCCTGTAGACCTCCTCGAAGCGCTTGGCCAGCGAGGCCACCGGGATCACGTCGCCAATGCCCAGTTCCTCCACGACACGCACGGCGACCCCCAGTTGGCCCTCACCACCGTCCACCAGCAGGAGGTTCGGTGGATACGAGAAGCGACCGGGACGGTCCGACAGGGGCGCGGCCTGCTCGGCCATGTAGGCGCTGAGACGACGTGTGAGCACCTCGGCCATCGCGGCGTAGTCGTCGTTGCCGGGAACGCCCCTGATCCTGAACCTGCGGTAGTCGGCCTTCTTGGCCAGGCCGTCCTCGAACACGACCATCGACCCCACGTAGTCGGTGCCCTGCAGGTGGCTCATGTCGAAGCACTCGATGCGCAGCGGGGACTCCGGCAGGTTCAGGGCCGCCTGGAGTTCGTTCAGCGCGCGGGCCCGGCTGTTGTGGTCAGCCGCACGCTTCATCCGGTGCCGGACGAACTCCTCCTCTGCGTTGCGGGTCACCGTCGCCAGCAGGTCCCGCTTGCCCCCACGCTGCGGTACCCGGATCTCCACACGGCTGCCCCGCTCGCTCGTGAGCCACTCGGCCAGCAGGACCGCGTCGTCCGGCAGGGCGGGCACCAGCACCGACCTGGGCACGCCGCGCGGCGGATCCTGTCGGTAGTGCGCCGAGAGGACCTCGCCCACCAGCTCGGGTGCCGCCAGGTCCTCCACCCGGTCGACCACGAACCCCTTCCGGCCGAGCACCTTCCCCCGCCTCACGTAGAACACCTGGACCGCCGCCTCCAGGTCGTCGCCGGCTATCCCGAACACGTCGATCTCCTCGTTTCCGGCGGCGACCATCTGCTGGCGCTCGATCACCCGGCGCACGCTCGCCAGGCGGTCCCTGTAGCGGCCGGCAGCCTCGAACTCGAGGGCATCGGAGGCGGCAGCCATCTCGGCCCCCAGTTGGACCACCACTTCGTCCGTGTCGCCCTCCAGGAACCGCAGCAGGTCCCTGACGAGGTCGGAGTAGGCGTCGGGCGTGATCTCGCCGACACATGGGCCAGAGCACTTCTGGATGTGGAACAGCAGGCAGGGTCGGCCCATCCGCTCGTGGGTGCGGAACTTGGAGTCCGAGCAGGTCCGCAGGGGGAACGTCTTGATCAGTTGCTCGAGCGTCTCCCGGATGGCGCCGGCGTGCCCGTAGGGCCCGAAGTACCGAACCCCCCGGCGACGCTTGGCCCTGGTCACCATCGGGCGGGGCCATTCGTCGGCGACGGTGACGGCCAGGAACGGATAGCTCTTGTCGTCCTTCATGTCGACGTTGAACCTGGGAGAGTGCTCCTGGATCAGGCTGCACTCCAGCATGAGGGCCTCGAGCTCGTTGGCCACCTGGATCCACTCGACGTCAGCCGCCTCGGCGAGCATCCGGGCCGTGCGGGGAGCCATACGGTCGCGCCTGCCGAAATAGCTGCCGAGCCTGTGTCTCAGGCTCTTGGCCTTGCCCACGTACAGCACGCGGCCCACGGCGTCCAGGAACTGGTAGGAACCAGGCGCATCGGGGATGGTCCCGGCGGGCGGCCGCTTCAACATGTCCGCAGCGTAGGGGCCCTGTCGCACCCAGCCCCTATGCTGGTGGTGCCGGCCTGGAGACCGGCACCATATGAGCACCCGAGGTCGACAACCCCGTGGAG
>DQOF01000171.1 GCA_015658775.1 Acidimicrobiia bacterium
CACCGGACAGGCCCCGGAGCGGTCACTCCAGCCGGTCCACCTCCACGAACACCTCGGCCAGGCCCTTGCGTCGCAGGTCGGGCACCTTGGTGCCCTCCAGGGGGTAGCCGATAGGGAACATGACGAAGGGACGCTCGTTCTCGGGACGACCCAGCAGGGTCCTCAGGAAGGCCATGGGAGACGGCGTGTGGGTGAGCGTGGCCAGGCCCATGTCGTGGAGGGCCGTGATGAACATGCCGGCGGCGATGCCCGTGCTCTCCTTCACGTAGTAGTTCTTCCGGGTCGACCCATCGGGTCGGCGCTCATAGCGCTGCTCGAACAGCACCACCAGCCACGGGGCGATCTCCAGGAACTCCTTGTGGTGGTCGGTGCCCAGTGGGGCCACAGCCTCGAGCCACTCGCTGTTCATACGGTTGTCCAGGTAGTTGACCCTCTCCTCCTCCTCTGCCGCGACCCTGATGGCCGCCTTCACCACCGGGTCCCGGACGGCGACGAAGGTCCACGGCTGCTTGTGCGCACCCGAGGGTGCGGTCGACGCGGACAGCGCGGCCAACTCGATGAGCTCCCGCGGCACCGGATCGGAGCTGAAGAGGCGGACGCTGCGACGCCGCTCGGCGACGGCACGGAACCCACGTGCCCGGTCGAGCATCTCGGCCTCGGGTCGCCGCTCGAACTCGTACACCACGAACGGGTACTCGGCCTCGAGGTCGGCGGAAGGGTAGGGATACCGGTACGGGGTGGTCACCCGGTTCTTTGTATCAGAGCGACTTGTATCAGAGCGACCGCCGACCACGCCCCGCCTACCGCCGGCAGGCAGGTGCCCGGGGAGTGACTCGAACACTCACGCCGTCGAAACGGCCGCGGGGTTTAAGCCCGCTGCGTCTACCAGTTCCGCCACCCGGGCGTACCGCCAACGCTACACACGGGCTACCGACACCTGCGGTGCCCGTCTGGACCAGGGGCCGGCACTCAGGCCGCCATCGCCGGATCCTCGACCGCCAGCCAGAGGGCGGCCCGGATAGTGTCGGCCCTGGTCCGATCCAGCCGGTTGGCCGCCACGATTCCCTCGATCATGTCGGCCAGGACCGCCCCCCAGGGTCGGCCCCTCAGGACCACGGCCACGGTCGCCGAACCTCCCCTGCGACGGATCGACCTCTGTACATCCGAGATGCCGGGCGGGCTCCGGAAGGTCGGCACCTGCAGGCCCCGGAGCCGTGCAGCACGACCCAGTGTCCGGGCCACCTCGGCGAATCTGAGTGTCGTCGTCTCCATCGCCCACGAGTATCACGACCACCTGTGACAATGCTTTCGTGGACCCGTCACAGGACCCGGCAGGAGAGGAGGAGTTCAACCCCGCGCAGCGGGCGGTGCTCGACCGACTGGGCGCGTCGCCCGACGACCGCCCCGTGTTCGCGGACGACCTCCGCCACCATCTACGCGCTGCCCTAGAAACAGCCGTCGAGCCACACCTCGACGGCCTCCCCCCGGGCGAGGACCTCTTCGTCCACAAGCACCGGCTGGCCCAGGTGCACGGTTGCGAGACGAACTTCCTGGCCGGCGAAGCGGAGGACTTCGAGTGGAAGGTACCCACGGCCAGGGGCACCATCATCCACAAGGCTGTCGAGTTGGCCGTCAACTGGCGCCGCCAGATCGAGCCGGCGGTGATCATCGACGAGACCCTGGCCCGCTACGAACAGGACTCGGAGGGCCTGGGCCGCTGGCTCCAGGACTGCACCGAGGTCGAACGTGCCGAGCTCCGCTCAGAGTCGCTCGACGCCTTCACCAAGTACCTCGAGTGCTGGCCGCCACTCAAGCCCGCCTGGCGACCCGTGACCGAGAGCCGCCTCAGGGCCGAACTCTGCGACGGGCGCCTGATCCTGGCTGGCAAGGTCGACCTCACCCTCGGGGTGGCCCACGGACAACGTGCCGGCAAGGTGATCATCGACCTGAAGACCGGCAACTTCGCTCCGATCCACCGCGAGGACCTCCGCTTCTACGCCCTCGTCGAGACCCTGCGGATAGGTGTGCCGCCACGCCTTCTGGCCTCCTACTACCTGGATCGGGCCGACTTCGTGCCGGAGGACGTCACCGAGGAGATGCTGCTGGCGACGGTGGCAAGGGTGGCCGACGGGGTCGGCAGGCTGGTGGAACTGCTCCACGGCGGACGCACGCCCGGAAAGCTGCCGGGACCCGCCTGTCGCTGGTGTCCCGTGAACGACACGTGCGACGAGGGTCAGGCCCACATGGCGGCCGTCGACGACTACTGAGGCCCGGCCCCGGTCGTCCGTCAGGCGCGCCTGTGCTCAGTCCACGTCCAGATGTGCCATACGGCCGGTGAGGTGGAGTACCAGGGCGCCCAGGACCAGCAGCAGCCCACCGCCGGTGACCACCGGGCGGGGTCCGAAGATCGAGATGAGCCAGCCCATGGCCAGGTTGGCGAACGGCGTGGTGCCCAGCACCCCCATCAGGTAGATCGCCATCACCCTGCCGCGCACGGCATCGTCGACCTGGAGTTGTACCGACGAGTTCAGGTTCGACGCCGAGGCCAGGTGCATGGCCCCGATGGCTCCCAGGGCGACGAACCCGACCCAGAACACCGGTGCCAGGCCGAACATGATCACAGCCAGCCCGTAGCCGAGAGTCGCCACCAACTGCAGCCGCGACCGCCTCATCCTGCTCGCCTCGCCGGCCACGAAGGGCGCAGCAAGCACCGCCCCCAGCCCCTGGGCCGAACCCAGGACCCCGAACCAGAACGGCGAGACCTCGAACACCCTTTCGGCGAACACCACCAACTGCGTCACGATCGGGTTGGCGATGGTGGAGATGAGGGTCACCGTCAGGATTGCCGTGCGGATGCCGGGAGAGGCCAGCACGTATCGGATCGACTCCCCGTAGTCGGCGAACACGGACGACCGACCGTTTCGCCTCATCCCGGGAACGGTCGCAGGGCGGTGCAGCTCCGACCGATCCAGCATGGCCAGGGCCGCGATCACGGGCGCGTGCAGCACGGCTGCCAGGGCCAGTGCCCAGCCCGGGCCAGCCGTACCTATGACGAGCCCGCCGATCGCCGGACCCAGCGTGCGAGCCGCGTTGAACTGGGTCGAGTTGAGCGTTATCGCATTGTGCAGGTGGCGACGAGGTACGCATTCGGCGACGAAGGCCTGCCAGATGGGCAGCCTCACCCCCGCCACCAGCCCACGAAGGAAGAACAGTGCCACCCATGCCCATGGGCTGGTCACCCCCGCTGTCCACGCCAGGACCATGAGCGCCGAAGCCACCGCTGAGAAGGAGCTGGCGACCAAGAGCACCCGCCGCCGGTCCAGGTTGTCGGAGATGTACCCGGCCAGGGGGTTGACGAGCAGCATCGGCATGAACGAGGCGAATCCGGCCATGCCGATCCAGCCGGCCGAACCCGTCATCTGGAATATCACGTAGTAGACGGCGACGAACTGGACCCACCGCCCGTTGCTGGACACCAGGCCTCCGATCCAGACCAGCCGGTAGTTCCGCACGCGTAGGGCGGGGAACCTCCCCTGGTCGACCGGGTCCACACGGCGACCATACCGACGGCCTCCGGCGTGGCAGGAAGCGGACACCGTGGGATACTCCAGGCCATGAGCGTCCTGGAGATCGAGATGCGCGACCGCGTCGCCGTCCTGACATTCAACGACCCGGACCGCCGCAACGTGGTGTCCGACGAGTTGAACGCAGCCCTGCTGGCGGCTTTCGACGACATCGAGGCGGACGACGGTGTCGGCGCAGTGGTCCTCACTGGTGCCGGCAAGGCATTCTGTGCAGGGGCGGTGCTCGACAGCCTCCTGGCCGCCGGCGAGGGCGCCGGCGGAGACCTACCCCACATCTACAGCGGGTTCCTGAGGGTGGCGCACTCGACGCTCCCCACCGTCGCCGCCGTGAACGGCGCAGCGGTCGGCGCCGGCATGAACATGGTGCTGGCCTGCGACCTGGTGGTTGCCGCCAGGTCGGCGCGCTTCGACACCAGGTTCCTGACCATCGGCATCCATCCCGGCGGCGGCCACACCTGGCGGCTGCGCAACATCACCGACCTCCAGACGGCCAAGGCGATGGTGCTGTTCAACCAGGTCCTGGACGGCGAGGAGGCGGCCCGCCGCGGCCTGGCGTGGGAATGCGTAGACGATGACGACCTGCTGGATCGGGCCGTCGGCTATGCGGCGCTGGCAGCCGCGCACCCCCGTGAACTCGTGGCCGTCACCAAGGAGACCCTGCACGCCACCGCAGCGGTGGACGAGTCGGTGCCGGCGGTCGAGCTGGAGATCGGCCCGCAGCAGTGGTCCATGAAGCAGCCCGCCTTCGCAGAGATGGTCGGTAAGTTGAAGGACCGGATCAGCCAGAAGGGCTGACCGGGCCGGTCGCCGACGAACAGGTCACCCCAACCAGAGGGCCGTCAGGTCCGGCTCGGCGGCCCGCCACTCCTCGACGGTGATCGCGTAGCGGAGATGGTCCTCCCACACGCCGTCGATCTCCAGGTAGCGCTCGGCGAGGCCCTCACAGCGCATGCCCAGCTTCTCGACCACGCGACGGGAAGCCATGTTGCGTGGCACGATCGACACCTGCAGCCGATGGAGTCGGACCTGCTCGAAGGCGAACCGTGCCGCCACCACCAGCGCCTCCGGGGCATACCCCTGACCCGCCCGCGCCTCCTCCACCCAGTACCCCACGTGGGCACTCTGGAACGCGCCGCGCACCACGTTCGACAGGTTCATCTCCCCCACCAGGGCTTCACCCACGAACACCCCGAAGCCCCAGCCCGTACCCAGTTGGCACTCCCGGCGGCGGGCACCACAGCGCATGGCGAACGCCTGGCGGTCCTCGACGGGATCGGGTTGGCCTGCCGTGCGCCGGGGCTCCCAACTGGTCAGCCAGCCGACGTTGCCGCGCCGGACCGCCTGCCACACCTCGAAGTCCGCTGTCTCGAGGGGACGCAGCATGACCCGTCGGCCGTGTAGTACCGGGAAGTCGACGGGACCGGACATCAGGCCATTGTCACCGAGTCGGCCGGCTACGGCCACCCCGTCGCAGGAAGGTAGTCAGACCAGGATCTCGTCGAGCGCCCCGAGCAGCAGGGTCACGTTGCGCTGGCGGGCAGTGTGGCCCATGCATCCGATCCACCAGACCTGGCCGGCGACCGGGCCCTGCCCACCGCCGACCTCGATGTCGTAGCGCTCCAGCAGCAGGCGACACACCCCGGCCTCGTCGACGCCGGCGGGCAGGCGCTCGGCGGGAACCCTGACCGAGGTCAACTCGGGTAGCCGGTGCCCCTCCTGGGCGAACTGCTCGAATCCACGCTCGACGAGCCCGGCCTGGAGTCTGTCGCCACAGGCCTGATGCCTGGCGTAGACGTTCTCGAGCCCCTCGTCCAGCAACACGCCGAGGCCGGCGTGGAGGGCGTAGATCATCGAAATGGGCGCTGTGTGGTGGTACGCGCGGGTGCTGCCACCTGTCACGTAGTCGGCGATCATCGCGAAGTCCAGGTACCAGGACGGCGACTTGGCCACGAAGGCCCCGATGGCCGCCGTCGACACCGCGACCGGCGAGAGACCCGGTGGCACCCCGAGGCACTTCTGGGTGCCGCTGTACGCGAGGTCGATACCCCAGGCGTCGATCTCGAGGGGAATACCGCCGAGGGAGGTGACGCAATCGACGAGGAGCAGGGCGTCGCCCTTGGCTGCACCGATCTCGGCGACATCGTTCCGCACGCCCGTGGAGGTCTCCGCGTGTACCACGGCTATCACCTTCGGAGACGGGTGGGCGTCGAGCAGCGCCTGTGGGTCTATTGCACGACCCCACTCGACATCCACCCTGACCACCTCGGCACCGCAACGGGATGCCACATCGCACATCCGGCTGCCGAACACGCCGTTCACGCCGATCACGATCGTGTCGCCCGAACCGACGGTGTTGACGATCGTCGCCTCCATGCCGGCGGAGCCGGTTGCCGAGACGGGGAAGGTCAGCTGGTTCTGGGTCCGGAAGACCGTGCGGAGCCGTTCGTTCGTCTCGTCCAGGAGGTCTATGAAGTCGGGATCTAGGTGGCCGAGCAGCGGGCGCCCGAAGGCCTCGACGACCTCCGGATACGGGTTGCATGGGCCCGGCCCCATGAGGATGCGTTCAGCGTGGAGCGGAGCCTTGACCATGGTTTTCATGCTAGCAATGGTTATCCACTATGGAGAAAGTTTTCCGGACCTGCCGCCATCTCGGCCACGAGACCGTCCAGGATGTCCGACTCTGAGACAAGGCACTCGCTGAACCCCAGTTGGCGCATCACCTTCACCAGGATCGACAACCCTGCGATGATCACGTCGGCACGCTCCTCCTCCATGCCCGGGTTCTCCAGCCGCTCGGCCCTGCTCTCCATGGCCAGCGTGCGGAAGACGTCCTCAACGGCGTCCCTGCTGAGCCTGAAATGATGGATCCTGGAACGGTCGTACTCCGCCAGGCCGATCTCGACAGCCGCGGCACACGACACCGTTCCGGCCAGACCCACCAGGGTGCGGGCGCCTCCTACCTCGGGCATCTCGCGCACCACGTCGTCTATGTGAGCCTCGACGACCGACAGGCAGGCGAGCAGTTCCTCGGGAAGGGGCGGGTCATGCTCGATCCACTGCTCGGACAGTCGGACGCAGCCGATGTCACATGAGAGGGCCGAATCGGCCTCCGTCGTCCCGATGACGAACTCCGTCGATCCCCCACCGATGTCGACAACGAGGAACGGCCCCTCGGCCGGGTCAAGTTCGGCAGTCCCCCCGGCGAACGAGAGGCGGCCCTCCTCGAGGCCGGTCAGCAGCTCGGGCCGGACGCCCAGAACCGCCTCGGCGGCATCGAAAAACTCGTCGCGGTTCGACGCGTCCCTGGCGGCCGAAGTGGCCGTGGCCCTCACCCCTACGACCCCGTGGTCGTCGATCGCCCGCCTGAACTCCTCCAGCACCGAGACCACCCTGGCAACGGCCTCCGGTGCCAGCCGGCCGCTGGAGTCGACGCCCTGGCCGAGCCGGGTGATCCGCATCAAGCGCTCTACGGCCTGCCCGCCGTCACCGATCAACAACCGGGTGGAGTTGGTGCCACAGTCCACGGCGGCGAACAGGTCAGCCACCCGTGTCAGCCCCTGAGTCCGCTAGTCGTCCATGGACCCACCTGCCGACCGGATCGTCGCCACCCGCCAGGAACCACGCATAGTGGGCATGCAGGCACTTGACGCCCTGCCGGGTCCCCCCGACCCCACCCGACGGCCGAGGCCCGACATGGCCGGCGGGCAGGGCCGAATCACGCTCGGCCGCATACCTGACATGGGCCGCTGCCACCTCCCGGGGATCGCACGCCCTCTCGGCGGCCTTCACGCCACCGGTCGACTCCAGGGTGCCGATCCGGGATCGCAGGTCACGGCTGACCAGCCAGTAGCGGGTGGGCATCGGGCGACCGTCTTCGAGCAGCGGATAGTTCCGGATCACAACGGGCTGACCGCCGTCATCGCGGACCACGACCTCGAACCGTCCCGCCGGCCGCCTCCCCAACAGCTCCGCCACGACGACCTGATCGCCGCTTGCCTGGTCGTAACGCTCCGGATCGGCGGCCAGATCAGGCCTCTGGGCGGCCATTTCGCGGGGGTGCCTCAGACGAGGTAGACGACGAGCGCAACCAGCAGCACCACCACGACCAACGTCGGGATGAGCCGCTTCAGCATCGGTGCACCGGCCGCACCGAGCAGGTCGATGGCCTCGACCTCGGGAGCGTCGATGACGCGGACGCTCTCGATCGGGTCCGGAGCCTCGATGGCCTCACCGTCATCGACCTCCTGACCTACGGCGGCAGTCGAATCGACCTCCTCGCCCTCTCCGCCACCGTCTCCGCCGTCGCCCCCGATCAGCTCTCTCAGGTTGTCGGCGAACTGGCCCATCAGCTTCCGGCTGACGTCGGCCATGACCCCGCGGCCGAACTGGGCGACCTTGCCGGTCACCTTGAGATCGGTGGTGACCGTTACCCGCGTGCCGCCGTCGATGGTCTCGAGTTGTGCCGTGATGTCGGCTGCGGCGTTTCCGGCTCCGCGGGTGTCGCGCCCCTCGGCACGCAACACGGCCCTGAAGGCCGAGTCGTCGCGTTCCACGAACGAGGCGGCGCCCTTGTACTGGGCGGTGATGGGGCCGACCTTGATCTTGACCACGCCCCGGAACTCGTCGCCCTCGATCTCCTGCAACTGGGCCCCGGGAAGGCAGGGCGCGATCTTCTCCACGTCGGTTAGCACGGCCCACACCTGTCCTATGGGGGCATCCACCTCGAAGTCGCTGTTCAGTTCCACAGTTCCAGGTCCTCCACTGTGTCGATGTCGACCGGCCGACAGTCGCACGCTACTTCGACGACCAGTGATGCCCTACTCCCGAACAGCATCCGGGCGCCCGCGTCACCCGCCGTGGGCAGCTCGGGCCACAGCCCACGGGCCACCTTGACCGGCGGGCGGCGCCGGCCGTCGAAGGTGGCCACCACCAGCTGTCCTCTCGTCGCTGCGACGGAGCGCCACGCCTCGACGGTCACCAGCGGTGCGTCCGCCAGCCCGACCACGACGGCGCCATGACCGACCTTCCCTGCGTGGGCGACAGCCACCTGCAACGAGCCTGCCTGACCGTCGGACCATGCCGGGTTGTCCAGAACCGTGGCTCCGCCGGGCACGAGTCCCGACAAGTCGACCGCCCCTGTCACCACGATCAGCTCGTCGAGGCCCGCGTCGGCCGCCGCGTCGATTGCCCAGGACGCCACCGGTCGTCCCCGAAAGTCGGCCAGCAACTTGTGGCCCTCCCCCGTCCACCGACTGCCCCCACCGGCCGCCAGGACGACGGCGGCGATGGTCATCCCGGAACCCGTGGTCGCCCTCAGGCCCGGTCCGGGCCGTGTATGGGCCCGGCCGAGGCCGACAGGGCCCGGCTCGAACGTCCGGTGCGCAGGGTGATCATCTCCGACAAGATCGAGATCGCAGTCTCCTCGGGCGTACGGGCACCGATGTCGAGGCCGATCGGCGACCTGAGCCTGGCCAGGCCGGCGTCGTCGACCCCGGCCTCGCGCAGCCTGACGAGACGACTCTCGTGGGTACGCCGCGACCCCATCACGCCTATGTAGCCGACATCGGTAGCGAGGGCGGACACGATGGCCGGAACGTCGAACTTGTTGTCGTGCGTCAGCACACACACGGCGTCACGGGGGCCTAGTCCGGAACCCACCTTGTCGAGGAGCCGGTCGGGCCAGTCGACGACCACCTCGTCGGCGAGCGGGAACCGCTGCCTCGTGGCGAACACCTCGCGGGCATCGCAGACGGTCACCCGGTAGCCCAGCACCTTCGCCACCCGCACGAGGGCCGCCGTGAAGTCGACGGCCCCGAATACGAGCATCCGGGGTGGCGGTGCGTACGACTCGACGAACACCTGGACGGTCTCCTCACGGGCCTCGCCGTGCCGGCCGTAGTGGCGCACGCCGCTCCGGCCGGCCGCCAACTCTCCACGTGCGTCACGGGCCGCCACACGGTCCAGGCCGGCGTCGCCGAGCGTGCCGACAACGGTCTCCCCGTCCGCATGCTCGGGGAGGACCAGCATCTTGGCTCCGACACCGGGGCCGTCGACCACCGTCGCCAGGGCACACGGAGAGTCGTCGGCGAGCAGGTCCGTCAACTTCTCGACCATCCCGGAGCCTGCCTCGTCGAGGGGCTCGATGAAGAGATGGATCGTGCCCCCGCAGGTCAGCCCGACCGCAAGGGCCTCGTCGTCGCTGTAGCCGAAGGTAACCATCCGGCCCTCGCCCGTGACCAGGACCTCGAGGGCCTCTCCCACGACCGCCCCCTCGACGCATCCACCGGACACCGAGCCGGCCACCTCGGATTCCCCGGTGACCGCCATCGCCGCTCCCGGCAGCCGGGGCCCCGAGCCATCCAACTCGATGACCCGCGCCAGAGCCACGCTCCTGCCCTGCTTCCGCCAACGCCCGAGGTCACCCAGAATCTCTCGCATACCCGGTTCAGGCTAGGGCGCCGTCCCCGGTCGACCGCTGATCGCGGCGCCGGGGCCACCTACTCCGCCGAGGCCGGCTCAATCCGGGCCGGGCATCAACCGGGACACCACCTGGCCGAACTGGGAGGGACGCTCGACGACCGTCACACCGCATTCCTTCATGATCTCGACCTTCTCGGCGGCCGACTCACCGATCGCCGACACGATGGCGCCAGCGTGCCCCATCGTGCGCCACTTGGGCGCCGAGAGCCCTGCGATGTACGCAACCACCTTCTTGTGCATGTGATCGCGTGCGTACCTGGCAGCGTCGGCCTCCTGCGGTCCGCCGATCTCACCGATCATGACG
>DQOF01000184.1 GCA_015658775.1 Acidimicrobiia bacterium
GTCGTAGACCTGCTTGCCGATGATCGTGATCTGGCCGATCTTGGCGAACGCTGACAGGAAGAATGCGATCAGGAGGCCCTTGATCCGTAGCGGGATCCGGCCCGGGGTCGGCTGCGCCATCGGCGCACGCTAACCCTGGCGCTGTCCACGGGCCGTACTTGGGAGCCGCACTCGGGAGGAGGCATGTCGCCGGGTCGTACGCCCCGCACAGGCGGGGCCGCCAGTTGGGCAGTCGTGTTCGTCTCGCTGTCGCCGGGTGCCATCTGGCAGACTGGCCGGGTGCAACACCCGACGCGCGAGGAACTCGAGGCCGGGGTGGACGAGGTCCGCGGGTCGCCTGCCGACCACGGCATCCTCGAGCTGATCGTGCGGCGCCCGGCCGTGGACGAGCGCGAGTTGCTCGACGAGGGCGAGTTGGATCTCGACGAGGGCCTCGTGGGCGACAGCTGGAACCAGCGGCCGAGCAAGCTGACAGACGACGGCGGTCCCCACCCCGACATGCAACTGAACCTCATCAACTCCAGGTTGCTGGCATTGATCTGCCCCGATCCGAAACGGCGGGGTCTGGCCGGTGACCAGCTCGTCGTCGACCTCGACCTCGCAGCCGTCAACCTCCCTGCGTGGACCCGCCTGGCGATCGGATCGGCCGTGATCGAGGTGACCGACCAACCCCACACCGGTTGTGCCAAGTTCAGCCAGAGGTTCGGCGTCGAGGCGCTGCGGCTCGTCAACTCCGAGGTCGGCGGCGAGCTGAACCTACGTGGGATCAATGCCAGGGTCGTCCAGCCCGGAGCCATCCGGAAGGGCGACAGGATCACGAAGATCTGACCGCCGGCACTTTCTCCTAACCTCGGCGGCATGCGCACGGCCATCGTCACAGGCACCTCCAGCGGGATCGGGTTGGCCGTGGCGATCGAGTTGGCGTACAGGGGCTGGCGGGTCACGGGGATCGATGTCGCGGACAGCGCCAGGCTGACCGCCACCGCCGAGCTCTCAGGGGTGGGAGAAGCCGTCACGGCCGTGACAGCCGACGTCACCGACAGGCGGCAGGTCGACGCCGCGGTCGGCCGTGTCCTGGCCGAACACGGCGGTCGCCTGGACGCGCTCGTCAACAACGCCGGGATCCGTGTGGCCGGGCCGTTCGAGGAGACGCCCATGTCGGCGATCCGCCACCAGTTCGACGTGAACCTCGCTGGGCCGATGAACGTGACCCGTGCGGCGCTGCCGGGCCTGCGGGCCACGGACGGCTCGCGCCTGGTGAACGTCTCGTCCGTCGGCGGCCTGTCCCCGCTGCCGGGGCTGGCCGGCTACTGCGGTTCGAAGTGGGCGCTCGAGGGATGGACCGAGGCGCTGGCACACGAGTTGAGGCCCCTCGGTGTGAGGGTGGCGCTGGTCGAGCCGGCCTCGGTCGAGACCGGGCTGTGGTCGGCGGGCTCGGTCTACGGCAACCCCGACGGCCCGTACAGCCGCCTCGTACGGCAGGTCGAGGTCGGCGACAACGACGCCAGGGATCGTGCGGTCGACCCGATAACGGTCGCCGATGCGGTGGTGGCCGTGGTCGAGCGGCGCCGCGGCCTGCGTCATCCGGTCGGGTGGAGCGCCAGGGCACGTTGTGCCGCCCGTGGCGTGGTCCCGGCCGGGCTGCAGCGTCGGCTTCTGGGCCGGCTCACGGGGCAGGAACCCGGGAAGCCGTCGCCCCGACATGCCGACGGCGTGATCCTGGTGACCGGCTGTTCCACCGGTTTCGGACTCCAGATCGCAGTCGAGTTGGCCCGTCGTGGCAGGCGGGTGGCGGCGACCATGCGGGACCTGGACCGGCGGGGTCGACTGGATGCCGTCCTCGCCGATGCCGAGGTCGCAGACCGCGTCGAGGTGCTCGCGATGGATGTCACCGACCCCGGGTCGGTCTACGACGTCTTCCAGCAGGTCGACCGGTGGGAGGCGGTGGCCGGCGAACGGGGCCGGCTCATAGGAGTCGTCAACAACGCCGGGATCCGGGCCGTCGGGGCGTTCGAGGACATCCCCCCGGCTGTCGTCGACCGGGTCCTGGAGACCAACCTGTACGGAACGCTCACAGTGTCGCGGGCCGCCATTCCACGACTGCGCACGCACGGCGGCCGCATCGTGTGCGTGACCAGCTCGTCGGCACTGGCCGGCCTGCCGGCATGGTCGGCGTACGCCGCCTCCAAGTGGGGCGTCGAGGGATGGGCCGAGTCGATGGCCCTCGAGACCACACCCCACGGCATAGACATGGTCCTCGTCGAGCCGGGGGCGTACCCCACCGACATCTGGCGCGACGGCACGACCTTCGGCACCGACGACAGCCCCTACGTCCTCATGAACGAGGCGATGGCCGAGGCTGACAGGCAGGCCGCCGAACGGGGTGGCGATCCGGCCGATGTCGCCCGGGTCGTGGCACGGGCCTTCGATGCGAGAAGCACGCTCATCCGCCGACCCGTGGGCCGTGGCGCCTGGCTGAGATGGGCCGCCAGGGGCGTGGTGCCGTTCGGCGTCCAACGGTGGGCGACCGAACGGATGCTGGGCCTGCGATGAGGCCGGTTCGATGAGGGTGGGCGACCTTGTCACCCCGGCACTCGTCGCCGACCTCGGGGTGCTCGACCACAACGTGTCCACCATGGCCACCGCCCGCCCCGGTGCGGCGCTGCGCCCACACGTCAAGGCCTTCCAGTGCACGGAGCTGGCCGCACGCCTGCGGGACGCCGGACACCACGCCTTCTGCTGCGCCACCGTGCGCGAGGTGGAGGGCATGGTCGCCGCCGGACTGGGCTCCGACCTGCTGCTTGCCAACGAGGTGGTCGATGTGGGACGGCTCGCCGTGCTGGGATCGCTGGTTGCCGAGGGGAAGGGCCGCGTCACGGTGGCCGTCGACTCGCCCGAGACCATTGCAGCGGCATCGGTGACCGGAATCCGGGAGGTCCTGATAGACGTCGACGTGGGAATGCCCCGGTGCGGATGCGAGCCCTCAGAGGCCGGAGCGCTCGCCGACGCAGCCCGGAAGTCGGGCCTCACCGTCCGCGGGGTGATGGGCTACGAGGGCCACATGATGCACAAGGCCGACCGGAGGCTCCGCGTCGACGGAGTGGAACGTGCAATGTCGGTCCTGGCAGCGGCCCACGACGATGTCGGTGGCGATGTGCTCTCCGGCGGAGGCACCGGCTCATGGGACTGCAACGACACGGTCACCGAGTTGCAGGCCGGGTCCTACGTCCTGATGGACGGCGACTACGCCAGGTTGGACCTGCCGTTCCGGGAGGGGCTGGTGGTGCTCACAACCGTGCTGTCGGTCAGCGCCAGGGGCCACGTGGTGCTTGACGGGGGACTCAAGGCGCTGGCGATGGACAGCGGAGACCCGACTGTCCGGGGTGGGGGCGAGGTGCTGTACTGCGCCGACGAGCACACGGTGGTCGTCGGCGGCACGTGGTCGGTCGGCGATCGTGTCGGCCTGCGACCTGCCCACATAGACCCCACGATCTCCAAGCACGCACGCCTCCACCTTGTTGACAATCCGACTGGCGGCGGCGACGCCGAGGTGCTCGAGAC
>DQOF01000089.1 GCA_015658775.1 Acidimicrobiia bacterium
CTGTTCGACATGGGCCCATCCTGCACAACCCGTGTGACAGCAGCCGGACCCCGCAGCCGGCCCAGCACTCCTCAGCCCAGCACCGTGCCCGTCGTCGTCGCAGGCGTCCGGTTCCTCGAGAACGCACTCAGGTCGAGCGTGCGCCCGGTGTGGTGGCAGTCCACCCGGACCGGATCGGCGTCGTGGTCGTGGCCGCCCTCGCAGGCCGTGATGAGGTCGCACATGATCTGTCCGACCAGCGGAGCGTTCTTGAACTGGTTGCCCGAGGTGCCGATGGCCAGGTAGAAGCCGTCGAGCGACGTCCGGTCGTAGATCGGCACCCAGTCCGGGGTCACGTCGTAGTGGCCCGCCAGCCCGACCGGTCGCAGGGGAATCTCCAGCGACGGCAGGCGGCGGGCCAGCCTCCACACCTGTGCCTCCCACACCGAAACGGTGGGGGTCGGCTCGTCGGCGTCAGGGTCGCCGATCCAGACCAGCGGGTCGCAGTCGGCCTCGATCCCGCCGACGAGCAGCGAGCCGCCCGGTTGGGGGAGCGTGTAGTAGCCGAGGTCCAGGTCGGCGACCATCGTGCCGCCGTCGCCATACCCGAACCCGGTCGGTGCGCCGACGGCGTGCACCTCCTGGCGGAGGGGCCTGTTGGTGATCGCCATGTCGGCCTCGACCCCGGCCAGGCGGTTCAGTCGCGGGCTCCATGGCCCGGCGGCGTTGACGACGACCGGTGAGTCGATTGTCGAACCGTCGGCCGTGCGAATGCCGGCCACCCGCCCCCCGTTTCTCTCCACGCCGACCACGGTGGTGCGCAGTCGGAGCTCGGCTCCGTGGCGGCGTGCGGCGTCCATGAGGTTGAGTGCTGCTAGTTGCGGGTCGTCGATGAAGCCGGCCTCGGGTGAGAGCCAACCGCAGACCCGGCCGTCCGGGTCGTCGAAGAACCGCTCGTCGTCGGGGAGCCGTGGCGGCCAGAAGCGGGAGGCGTCGAGTGCGGGGTAGAGGCCGGCGATGTCGTCGGCGTCGACCACCTCGAACGGAACCCCCACGATCTCGAGGTTGTCGAGGAATGCCCACCGGTCGAAGCCCGGTGGCTCTATGAAGAGCATTCCGACCCTGTGGAACCTGGCCTGGGGAGCGCCGTCCCTCGACGTGGCGAGCCCCAGGTGGTCCGTCCACCGTTCCCACCGGTGCCTGGACTCCCAGGCAGCGGTGACGCCCGCAAGGGTCGAGTAGCTGAACCGGACGACGGCCGAGCTGGCGCTGGTGGAGCCGCCGCCGACGGCGTCTCCCTTGTCGACCACCAGGGTCGAGAGGCCGGCACGCTGCGTCTCAAGCGCGATCGACGCCCCCATCACTCCGGCGCCGACGACGACGACGTCAGGCACAGGGTCGACGCGTTCGGGTTGTCCCTGACCCTGCCCTCGACGCTGCCACTGAGCCTCCCCTCGGCACGGCCGCGAGCCTATGGCCGGGTGCCGGCGGACTGGCGGACAGGCCCTGGAACCGGTCGCTTAGTTGCCGCCCCGATGTTCCACTCGCATGGGTGGTGGATGTACCCTCGGTGCAGGCCAATCAGATTCTGTAGATAGATAGGCTCGGTTCAGGTACCGGGCACGTGGAGCGTGACTCCGAGGAGCAGCGATGATCGTGAATGGCGGCACGGAAGGCCACACCTTCTCCGCCGAGGATGTCTGCCGGGTCGTAGGTGAGCGGGTGCGCGACGCCCGTCGCTCGCTCGGGCTGACGATGGCCGAGTTCGCCGAGGTGGCCGAGATTTCCCTGGGCATGGTTTCCAAGATCGAACACGGGCAGACGTCGCCCAGCCTGTCGACGTTGACCCGCCTTGCCCACGCGGCGAAGGTTCCCATCACTGCGTTCTTCCGGGGGCTTGACGAGGAGCACGATGTCGTGATCGTGCGTGCCGGCGAGCGCATGGAGATCCTCCACGAGGGCACCAAGTCGGGTCATGTCTACGAGGACCTGGGGTCCCTGCGAGGGCCCAAGCGGATCATCGAGCCGATGATGGTCACGCTTGAGTCGTCAGATGACATCTTCCCGCTGTTCCAGCACGAGGGTGTCGAGTTCCTCCACATGCTGGAGGGAGTTATGGAATACGGCTACGGCCCCAACAGCTACCGGTTGGAGGTTGGCGACACCATGCAGATCCACGGCGAGGTGGCGCATGGGCCGGTCAGCCTGATAGACGTGCCGGTTCGCTTCATGACGGTGAAGGTGTTCGCGGCACCCGAGTGACCCGCAGTTCCGGATTTCACCCGGGGTAGTGGTTGTCTCAATCACTGCGGATCGGGCCGTTCTGGCCACCGGCGCCTTCTTCGCCCACGGTGACACGCCGGCGGCGTCGCTGGACCTGGCGGTCGGTACCCACACGATGCTGACGGTCGAGATCCCACCAGCCGACGCCGGGCGCCTGGCCGACCTCCCGAGCCTCATCCTGAAGCCGGGTGAGCCCGGTCGGGACTGCTTCGTCCTGTCGCGAAAGACCCTGCCGGACGGGCGGGCCGTGGTGAAGATTGCCGTATCCCACCAGGGCCTACGGCTGACGGTCGACGAGATCACCGCCTGGTTCCGCACCGACGGAGA
>DQOF01000210.1 GCA_015658775.1 Acidimicrobiia bacterium
GATCGTCGAGCAGCGTCCGGGGGTGACCCGCGACCGCAAGGAGGTGGACGCCAACTGGCGTGGGCGGGAGTTCACCCTGGTCGACACGGGCGGCTGGTTGTTCGCCGGCGACCAGCTGGACCAGAAGGTCAGCCGGCAGAGTGAGCAGGCGATCGCCGACGCCGACGTGGTGCTGTTCGTGGTGGACGTGACTGTTGGTGTCACCGAGGACGACGCCAGGGTGGCTGCGCTGCTGCGCCCCCGTGCCGGATCGGTGGTGGTCGTGGCCAACAAGGTCGACGACGACAGCCGCGAGGCGCTCATCTGGGATCTGCTGTCGTTCGGCCTGGGCGACCCAGAGCCGGTCAGCGCCATCCACGGGCGCCGCACGGGCGACCTCCTGGACCGGGTCCTCGAGCTGCTGCCCGAGGAGTCCGAGGCGCCGGTCGAAGAGGAGCTCGACGAGGACCGCATCGTCGGCGTGGCGCTCATCGGCCGTCCCAACGTGGGCAAGTCGACGCTGTTCAACCGCCTCATAGGCGAGGAGCGCGCGGTCGTGCACGACCAGCCGGGCACTACCCGCGACTCGATCGACACGGTGGTCGAGACCGACCACGGCCCCGTCCGGTTCATCGACACGGCCGGCATGAGGCGCAGGGCCCGCATCGACGAGCGGACCGAGTACTACTCGCTGGTTCGTGCGCTGAGGTCGCTCGACACGGCCGACGTGGCGCTGCTGCTCATCGACGCCACCGTGGGCGTGACGCACCAGGACCAGCGGCTGGCCGAGCGGGTCGACGCCGCCGGCTGCCCGATCGTGGTGCTGCTCAACAAGTGGGACCTCTGCGACGCCGGGCAGCGTGCCGACGTGACCGACCAGGTAGGCCAGAAGCTGCACTTCGTGGGCGAGGCGCCGGTCATCAAGATCAGCGCGTTGAGCGGAAAGAACGTGCAGCGGCTCTGGCCTGCGCTGTCGGCGACGATCGAGGGCTACCAGACCCGCATCCCGACCCGGCGGGTCAACGACGTTGTGAGGAAGGCCCAGGCGGCGCATCCGGCGCCCGACGGAGCCCGGGTGCTCTACGCCACACAGGGGGCCACCGACCCGCCCACGTTCACCCTGTTCGCCAACCGGGAGTTGCCGAGGACGTGGCTGAGGTACCTGGAGCGGAGGTTCCGCGAGGACCTGGACCTGGGCTCCACCCCTATCAAGCTGCGGGTGCGCAGGCGCTCTGACTGAGGCGGCCCGGGGGGGCCGGCGGTTGACTGGCGCTGGGCGTGGCGGGAGTGTCGGGCGTGCGCCCGGCGGTCGGGAGTACGCTTGGCTTCCATGGGCACCACGGTTCTGACCCTTCTGGGCATCCTCTGCCTGGCGTCCGGGTTCGGCTGGGCCCGCTCGGCGCGCCACCGCTACAGGCTGGTGCGGCGGATCGACCAGGAGTTGGAGCCCGACGCCTACACGCTGGCGTGGTCCAACTTCCGCAAGGAGGCCCACTCGGCGAGCCTCTACGGCCTGCTCAGCCTGGCGTCGTTCGTGAACGCCTTCTCCGAGGGTGCCGCCGTGGTGTTCGCCCTGGTTGCGTTGCCGGCAGTGGTGTCGACGGCCTGGGCACGCAACGCCGTGCGCGAGGCTCGCATGTCGCGCCAGCGCATCGACATCGAGCGGCGTGCCCAGGAGGCGCTCGACCAGGAGGACCTGGCGCCCAAGGCGTGGGCGGCCCGCCTGGCCCCCGAGGAGCTGCCCGAGTACTCGGGCTTCGAGGTCGGCAAGGTCTACCAGGCTGGCAGCGGGCTCATGGCAGGCGACTTCTTCGACGTGTTCAAGGCGGCGCCTACCCGGCTGGCCGCCGTGATCGGCGACGTGGCGGGGCACGGCATCGAGTCGTCGATCACCGCCTTCCAGGCCAAGTACCTGCTGCGCACCTTCCTGCGCCAGTTCCGCGATCCGGCGCAGGCGCTCGAGGAGTTGAACCTGCAGATGTCGTCGGTGGAGCGCTCCGAGGAGTTCATCTCGCTGGTGGTGCTGGTGTTCGACACCGAGGCCGAGACGATGCGCTACGCCTCTGCCGGCCATCCGGCGACGTTCCTGTGGCACCAGCGCGAGGTCCGGCCGTTGCGTTCCACCGGGCCGCTGCTGATGCTTGATCCGACGGGCGGCTACTTCAGCCGGGAGATCCCCCTCGAGCGTGACGACATGGCGCTCATGTACACCGACGGTCTGGCCGAGGCCCGCAGCGGCGAGGAGTTGTTCGGCGAGGAGCGCATCGGCGACGCCCTGCGCCGCAACCCGGGCATAGCCCCCGACGTGTTGTGCAAGCAGTTGCTGGACGCCGCCAGAGACTTCAGCCTCGGCACCGTCGAGGACGACGTGGCCATCCTGGCCATACGCAAGACCTGAGCCTGTCTGCGGGGGTGTCGTAGCGGTGCCCTGGTGCGAGTCCTGTGACAGGTACCTGAGCCCCAGTTCGGTGTCGGTGATGGGCACCTGCCCGAAGTGCGGGGGCCGCGTGGAGGACGCCGACGGCCGGCCGGCCGCGTCGCAGAAGGTGCCTTGGCACTTCTGGCTGTTCGTGGGGGCGGCGGGGATCTACCTGGGGTGGAGGCTGCTGCAGGGCGTCTGGTGGCTGGTCACCTGAGCGTGCCCGTGGGAGGCCCGCCGGTAGAGTGACCGCTCCA
>DQOF01000068.1 GCA_015658775.1 Acidimicrobiia bacterium
AGGGCGATGCGGCCCCTGGGCGAACGGCGCTCATCGCCGGTGGCCCTGTAGGTGGGACAGTGGGGAAGGCAGAGACCGCAGGCCACGCACGAGATGAGGGAATCCTCGTCCAATCCCAGAACGCCCTTCGTCAGAGCAACGTCGGGACTCCCGGGGACTGCGGATGTCATGCCGTCACCAGGTACGGGTCGCGGCCGGGATTCAGACGCCCTCGGGGGTCGAAACCGGCCCTCACCCTGTCGGCCAGGGCCCTGACCGCCGGGGCCACGGGCGCAGCCGGCGCCGGGTCGGGTCGGTGTAGGACACCGGTCGAAACCTCGAGGACTCCCCCGGCCGGCAGGGTGCCCCTCCAACGGTCACGGTGCATCGGCAGGCTCGGAGGCCCGTCGACCCCACTCAGGCCCAGAAGGGCCAGGCTCTGAGCCTCATCCCGTACGTCCGATGAGTAGCCCTCGAGTCGCACGAAGGTCGATGTTCCGTCCCAGAGGACTCCGGCGGGCCTGTAGCAGGCGGCGAGGACGTCGGAGGGTAGGAGGCCACCGGTCATCCAGATCGTCTGCTCCGGCACTGGGCGGGTGCGCAGTATCACCCGGCCCAGCAGGGCGAGGGTTCCGAGTGAGCCGACCAGCAGGCGACACAGGTCGTAGCCGGTCACGTTCTTGACCGTCGGCCCGCCGGCCTTGAACAGGGCTCCATCGGCACCGACACATTCGGCCTGGAGCAGCGTGTCCCGTGCCGCACCGATGCGGGGCCGCCGGACGCTGCTGTGGCCGACCGCCAGCGTGCCACCCACAGTCGAGCCGGGTGGGCCTTCGAGGGCGACCTCCTGGCCGTGCAGAGACAGGGCCGCCGCCAAGTCCGTGAGCGCCGTACCCGCGCCCACCATCACCGTCATCTCGGCGGGATCGTGCTTCTGGATTCCCTGCGGAGCCGTTACGACGCGTACCTCGGGTCCCTCGTCCGCCTCAACGTAGGGGCTCATGCCGAGGGTCCACCGGGTGCCTCCCCCGCGGACACAGACAGCCCCATCGGCCCCCACCTCGTCGCGGAAGCGCTCCATGGCGTTCACGTCCAGACGCCTTCGGGAACCGTGCCGAGGCCCATCACGTCACCGCAACTGGCACTCGTGGGCAGTATCTTCAGGGGGTTGGCGAGGCCCTGCGTGTCGAAGGCCCGTCTCAACCTGAGTTGGGCTGCGAGGTCGGCGGGCGTGAAGAGCATCGGCATGAACCTCCGCTTCTCGAGGCCTATGCCGTGCTCTCCGGACAGGACCCCACCCGCCGCCAGCGAGATCCTGACGATCTCCTCGCCCGCGGCGGCAACCCTGTCCATGACGCCGGGTTCGCGCGGATCGAACACCAGCAGAGGATGCAGGTTGCCGTCGCCTGCGTGGAAGACGTGCATGACGATGAGGTCCAGACGCTCAACGGCCTCGTTGATCTCGGCGACGACCTCGGCCAGGCGGGTCCTGGGCACGACCGTGTCGTGGAGGTAGTAGCCGGGCTTGATGTGTGCGATCGCCCCAAACGCATTCTTGCGGCCCTTCCAGATGCGGGCCCTCTCCTCCTCGTCGGCGGCAACGCGGACCGTCCGTGCCCCGTGGGCACGTCCCATCTCGGCTACCAGGTCCACCTCGAGCGACACCCCTGCCGGCAGGCCGTCCAACTCGACGATAAGGACCGCGGCGGCGTCCAGCGGATAGCCGGCCCCCACGAAGGGCTCCACGGCTGCCACGACCCCCTGATCCATCATCTCCATCGCCGCAGGTACCACACCAGCAGCGATGATCGCAGACACGGTCTCCGCCGCATCGGCGATGTCCATGAAGTCCAGTAGCAGGGTACGGACGGCCGGGGGGTCGGGCGTGAGGCGTACGGCGATCCGCGTGGCGATGCCAAACGTCCCCTCGCTCCCGACGAACACGCCCCGGAGGTCGTAGCCGGTTGCATCGCACAACTCGTCGCCGAGCACGACCACCGAGCCGTCGGGCAGGACGACCTCGAGGGCGACGACGTGGGCGCTGGTGACGCCGTAGGCCAGGCAGTGTGGCCCACCGGAGTTGTTGGCCACGTTGCCGCCGATGGTGCAGGCCTGCTGGCTGGACGGATCGGGGGCGAAGTGCAGGCCGCTGCCTGCCAGGTGCCGGGTTAGGTCCAGGTTCACGACCCAGGGCTCCACCCAGGCTAGGCGACGGTCCAGGTCGACCTCCAGGATGCGGTTCATGCGGGTCGTAACGATCACCACCGGCTCGTTGCAGGGCACGGCACCTCCGGAGAGCCCGGTGCCGGCTCCCCTGGCGACGAATGCCCGCCCGTGGGCCGTGGCGACCCTGACGCACGCCGCCACGTCGTCTGTCGACTCCGCGAAGCACACGGGCCCCGCCCGGCCGCCGGCAATGATCGAACTGTCCCTGCTGTAGAGCCTGCGTGCGCCTCCGCCGACCGCCACCCGCTCGGATCCGATCGCCGCCTCCAGATCCGCGACCAGGAGGTCTGTGCCCCGGTCGGTCTCAGCAGCCATGCGGCCATTCTGCCCCATCGTTCGACGGATTCTCGTAATCAGGACAGAAGCGGGGTGCCGGTCTGAGGAAGGCCCTATCGCAGGGTGTAGGAAGATAGCCATGAGTCGGCTCCGCACCCTCGCAGCGCGGGGCAACACGCCGGTGCTGGCCCTGGCTGTGGCCACAGGAGTGGCCGTGGCCGTCCTGATAGCCGGTTTCGAGTACGTGACCGACGAGATCCTCCTCGATCGCGTCCATGGGCGCCCGCTGTGGCAGATCGCAGGCGCCCCGGTCATCGGCCTGCTGCTTGCCGGACTGATCCTGCGTTATCCCGGCCGTCGGGCCTCCCCGGCCACGTCCGACGAATTCGTGCGGGCATTCCACGAGAGGTCCCCCCGCCTGCCCCTCCGAGACCTCCCGGCGAAGCTGTTCGCGGGTATAGCCACCATCGGCCTGGGGGGATCACTGGGAATGGAGGGTCCGTCCATCTACGCCGGGGCGACGGTCGGCCTTGCCGCGCGGAACCGGTTCAGCCGATGGCTGAAGCGGGACGACGTCAGGATCCTGCTCACCGCCGGGGCGGCAGCCGGCGTCGCTGCCGTCTTCAAGGCGCCGGCCACGGGCGTCCTGTTCGCCCTGGAGGCCCCGTACCGCGACGACGTGAACCGCCGCGCCCTGTTGCCTTCCCTCCTGGCCGCGGCCACCAGCTACGTCGTCTACATCAACCTGGTCGGCCCCAGCGCAGTCGTGCCGTTCCTCAACAATCCCGCCTACCGCCTGGGCTTCCAGACGGACAAGCTCTGGTTCACGGTCGACGACCTGGCGCATGTCTTCAGCGGTGTCGAGACCGCCGACATGTTGGGCGCCCTGTTGCTCGGGCTCCTGGCGGGCCTGGGTGGCCGCTCGATGGCCTGGCTGGTGCGGTGGGCGAAGAGCAGGGCCAGGCAGACCTCGTTCGTGCCACGGGTCCTGGTCGGTGGCGCAGTCCTGGCGGCCCTCGTGCTGGTGTCCGACCAACTGTTCGGCTCCCCTCTCACGATCGGTCCGGGGTTCGAAGCCATGGACTGGGTGGTCGCTCCCGACCACGGCCTGGGACTCATCGCCCTGCTGTTCGGAATCCGAATGGCGGCAACCGTCGTCACCCTGGGTGCGGGAGGGGTCGGCGGGCTTTTCATCCCCCTCGCTGTACAGGGGGTGATCCTGGGCCAACTCACGGGGCAGTTGCTCGGAAGCGACCGGGCGGGGCTGTATCCGACCCTCGGGCTGGCGGCGTTCCTGGGTGCCGGCTATCGGGCGCCCATAGCCGCTGTGATGTTCGTAGCCGAGGTCTCCGGCGGCTCGTTCGTCGTTCCGGCGCTCGTGGCTGCGGCCGTGAGCCAGTTGGTCGCCGGACCGTCGTCGGTGGCAGAGCACCAACAGAGCGTCCGGCTGGGACATCTCGAGCGTCGATTCACCATGCCCGTGACATCGGTCCTGACCACCGACGTGCTCACGGTGCCACCTGACGCCACAACCGCCGAGTTCGTGTACCTGCACGCCCTGGCGCGACGGGAGCGGTCCGTGGCGGTGGTGGACGGCAGCGACTACCTGGGGATGGTCAGCCTCTCCGAGGTCTCGGAGATCGACAGGTCGCTGTGGGATGTCACCCCGGTGAGCGAGATCCTGAGATCCGACCTTCCGGCCGTGCTGCCCTCGTGGACACTACGCGATGTGATCCTGGCGATGGAAGGCGCCGGCGTGGACGTGCTGGCGGTGACGGACGCCGATCACGGGTTCATCGGCGTGGTCCACGAGGACCACATACTGAAGCTGGACGAGATCCTCGAGGAGACCGGCGGCTGACCGACCCGCCACTGGGCTCTGTCCGGGCCGGAGTCGGGGGGACGGCGTCAGGCGTGTTCGTCCACGTCCTGAACCGGCTCGCCACCGGAATCCTCGGCCGACCCTTCTTCGTATTCGTCTGCCCAGGAGTCGAAGGCCGACGAGTCTCCCGAATCGGCCGACCGCTGGTCGTCGGTGACCAGGCTGTCGAAGATGGAGTCGATGTCGAGGTCCTGGTTGCGCTTCAGCGCACGCGCTTCCTCGAAACGGCGATGCCGGCCCTTCTTCACCGCTGACACTCCCGGGTCGTCTGACGATGCATGTGGGAGCCTACCTACTCACCGGCCATCAGGACCAACGGGTACCGGAGATCCAATCGGGCCGCTCAGGGTCGGCGTGGGATGAGGATCAGCTCTCCCCGACCGTCGAACGCCAGCGCAGCCCTCCCCGAGAGGAGTTCGTCCACGGGTCCGCCGACCAGGTCGTGGCGCCAGCCCGTCTGCATCCGGGCATCGGCATCGCCACGCACCATCGCCTCTATGTCCGAGCGCGTGCCCACCAGGACCGGGTCGATCGCCAGATCCCGCGCCAACTGGCCCACCCACGCCGAGACGAGGGTGACTGCGGCGCGGAGGTCGCGTCTGGCGGCGGTCGGACGGCCCTCGTCCTCGGGCAGTGCGGGCAGGTCACCGACGTCGGCGACGGCACGCAGGATTCCGTCGGCGACGGCACCCTTGAAATGTCGGCCGTCCAGGCCGCGGACCTTCTTCAACGCCTCGGGAGTCGTGGGAGCCCTCTGGGCGATGGCGACGACCGCCAGGTCGGAAAGGACATGGCGTAGCGGGATGTCGACCTCAGCCGCCCTCCGCTCCCGCCAGGCGGCGACCGATCGCGCCACGTCCCGTGCACCGCCCCTGAGGTGGCGGGCCTCCTTGATCCGGCGCCAGGCGTCCTCGGGCTGGCGTCGATCGCGCTCTCTCTCGAGCATCTCCCCGCACTCGGTTGCTGCCCAGTCCAGCCGGCCCCTGTCGCCCAGCTCGGCCACCAGGAGGTCGTGGATCTCGAGCAGGTGCGCCACGTCCGACGCCGCATAGGACAGTTGCGACGCGGTGAGGGGGCGTGCCAACCAGTCGGTGAGGCGGTCACCCTTGGACAGGTGGAAGCCCAACTGGTGCTCATGCAGGGCCGACAGCGACGGTGAGGACAGTCCGATGAATCCCGCAGCCAGTTGGGTGTCGAACAGCCGCCTGGGTGCGGTCCCGCATGCCCGCTGGAACACCTCCAGGTCCTGGCCGGCTGCGTGCATCACCCAGAGGGTGTCGGACGCCAGGAGTTCCGCCAGCGGGGTCAGGTCGACTGCCAGCGGATCGATCAGGGCCAGGCCGTCGGGCCAGGCGATCTGGACAAGCGCCACCTTCGGGAAGTAGGTGCGTTCGCGGTGGAACTCGGTGTCGACGGCGATGCGCTCCTCACCCTTCAGCGTGCCCAGGAGCGAATCAAACGCGGCCTGCTCCGTCAGCAGGCTGTAGTCGACCTCTGGTCGGCGACTCAGGTCGGCTCTCCCGTCTCTACCGCCTTGCCGGCCGCCACCCACGCCTCGGTACCACCCGAGACGTTCACGGCCTCGTATCCCTGTTCCCGCAGGAACTCGACAGCCGCCCTGCTGCGGCCACCCTTGGCACAGACCACGTACACGCTGCGATCGTCCGGGATCTCGGCGATCCGGTCGGGCACGGTGGCCAACGGAATCAGAAGGCCGGAGGGAACGCGCACCACGGCGTGCTCATCGGGTTCACGCACGTCTATCAGGCATCCGCCTGCGGCTAGATGTGCCTCCAGGGCGTCGACATCGACCTCTGGTACGTCCATTCCACTCCCTGGTTCCGGTCCGGGGCGCCACCCTATCGGCACCTCAGGTGCCGACCGGGTCCGCCCACGGCAGTTCCCCGGGCGAGTCGGCGTCATGGAGCGTGGCAGGGTCCAGGCCGGGTACAAGGTGGACTGCCATCCCGGGCAGGAGCCGGCGGGGTGCACGTACGCCCTCGCGAAACGCCGCCTCCAGGTGGGCTTTCAAGGACAGCGGCCAGCAGGCATGGAGCCACTGCGGCTCCCGGTCCACCACAGGCACCGCAACTGCCTCCGGCACCGTCGCAGCCGAGGCCACGAGCCTCCTCACAGACTCGGCGCTGGGAGCCACGAGGTCACAGGCCAGCACCACCACGTGCGTCACCGCTGCCTCGTCGACCGACGCCATTGCGGTGATGATCCCTCCCAGCGGCCCGGCACCCGGCCAGGAGTCCTCGACGACATGGAGGCCTTCGCGGGCCAGCGACACCGCGTCACCTCCGACCGCGACCACACTGCGCGCTCCCGCAGCGTCGAGGGCGACAGCTGCGAGGCGGACCAGCGGCACCCCCCCGGCACCTCCCGGGGTGAGGAGCGCCTTGTCGGCACCCATGCGCCGGCTGGCGCCGCCGGTGAGAACCGCTCCGGCGAAAACCAGGGGCGCCGACGGTGTCAATGGCTGTCAGAGAGGTTCGCGTCGGACCATCCGGGGTCGAGTTGGCGCAGGAAGACCTCGCATCGCTCGTGCTCGTCCTGCTCGCCGATCGCCTCGGCCATCCGGGAGAGGCCTGCCAACGCACGCAGGAAACCCCTGTTCTGCGGAACCGACCAGCGGACCAGGCCCGAGCCGCGCCAGCCGTTCTGGCGCAGCCGGTCCAGCCCCCGGTGGTATCCGGCCCTGTACGCGGCATAGGCCTCGATGGGATCGCGTGCGAGGTCCCCCAGACGGGCCCATGCCTCGAGGTTCCTGGGCCACCTGGCGACGACGCCTGCCACGCCGTCGCGTTGCTCATCGGGTGGAAGGCCCAGGGCCTCGTGCAGGGCTGCGATGGCATCGGGAGGCTCTGGGTCCAGGACTGTCTCCGACGGACCCGACCTCGTCATGCTGACCGGGTGCTGATCGCTCATCGTGGAGGATGGTAGTCGGCTCGGTAGCCGGACGAATGGCGAGGGTACGGCTGGTGTGCACCCTCCGACTTCGGGTGGCCCGGTAGTCTCGCCCGGTGCCGATCCCGTTCGACAGCCTGCCGGGCCTCTTCGACCTGCCTCCGTGGGCGGATCCGGCGATGCTCCGGGACATGAGTGCCGTGGCCATCGTCGTGGTGGCGATCGGATCCCTGCTGGCCCTCGGGTTCATCCGCAGGATCATCGTCCGCACCGTCGTGCTCGGGCTGCTGGTCGTCCTGGCCCTGGGCCTCTGGGACCAGCGTGTGCAACTCGGGGAATGCGTGGAGGAATGCAGCTGCACCCTGTTCGGCCAGGCCGTCCAGATCCCCGTCGACAGGAACCCCCGCTGCCAGAGGGCCTGAGCGCCCGGCCCCGATCTACGACCGGGCTACGGCGTCAGCAGGCTGTGCCGAGCGGTGGACCTCAGTCCGGCGGCGGTACGAGCTCCAGGCGCAGGACGTTGGTGGAGCGCGACTTCACGTTGGTGCCCGCCAGGACGCCGACGAGCTCTCCCACGGCCACCTGCCCGCCGTCGCGCGCTGACGCCAGGGCGTCGGCGACGCGGACCTCGATCGAGCCCTCGGACGGCAGGTGTATCGGCTCTGTTCCCCAGCTCAGCGTCAGTTGCCGGACCGTCCGCTCGTTGGCGCTGAAACCCAAAATCCTGGCCGCCGGCCGGAACCGGGCCATGGACCGGACCGTGAAGCCGCTACCCGAGATGCACAGGATGGTGCCGACTCCCAACTCGGCGATGGCGCGGGAGGCCGCCATGGTCATGCCGTCGGTGATAGACGTGTCGGGATCGGTGATGTCGGTCAGGCGCAGGTCGGCCAACTCGGCCGCCCATGCACGGTGATCGAACTCGTCGTCTGCACGCTCGGCGATCCGGGACATGGTGGCGACGACGCCGGCCGGATTGACGCCTACGGCGGTCTCACCGGAGAGCATCAGAGCGCTGGAGCCGTCCCAGACGGCGTTGGCGACATCGGACACCTCTGCCCGGGTCGGCTCGGGGTTGGTGATCATCGTCTCGAGCATCTGCGTGGCGGTGATGGCAGGGCGTCCCAGGGCGATGCACTGCCGGATGATCTTCTTCTGGAGGATGGGCAGCTCCTCGAGACGGCATTCGTTGCCGAGGTCTCCCCGAGCCACCATCACCGCACCCGACGCCTCGATGATCGCAGACAGGTTCGAGATTGCGGCACGGGTCTCCACCTTGGCCACGACGAGGGGGCCGTCCGGGTGGGGATCGACCGGCAACCTGAGCAGGTCGTCTGCCGACTTGACGAAGGAGAGCGCCACCATGTCGATGTCCAGTTCCAGGAAGCGTTCCAGGGCCGACAGGTCCTCTTCGGTGGGCGCGCCCAGGGACAGGCGGTCCGAGGGCACGTGTACACCCGGCCGGCCCGTCAGTAGGCCACCGTGCATTACCCGTGCCTCCAGCAGGTCGGCGCCGCAGTCCAGGACCTCCAGGATGACCCGACCGTCGCCGATGCTGAGGCGGTCACCCGGCTCCACGTCGTCCAGCAGGCCGGCGTAGTCGACCTCGAAGGCATCGGCGGTGCTGCTGCCATTGCCTATACGCAGCTCGACGGTGGAGTTCTCGACAATGGCCACCGCTTCCTCGCCGAAGGAGGCGGCCCGTACCTTGGGCCCCGGAAGGTCGACCAGGATCCCGACGGGTCGACCCTCTTCGGCGGCGATTCGTCGAACTGCCGAAAGCCTCTCGGCCGCGTCGGCGTGTGTCCCGTGTGCGAGGCTCAGGCGGGCCACGTCCATGCCGGCGCGTACCAGGTCGCGCAGGGTCGCATCGGCGTCTGATGCCGGCCCGATGGTGGCGATGATCTTGGTTCGTCTGGGCATCAGTCCACGCTACCGGCGCAAGGAGGACACCTCGCCCGTGCTCTGCCATACCGCGTACCCGTGGTGCCGGGGGCGTTACGGTCGGACCTGTGCCGTCACCACCGTCTGCCGGGTTGCACCCCTTCCTCGACCATCCCGGGGTCCTTGCCTTCGCCCACCGGGGTGGTACCGGGGCCTGGCCCGAGAACACCCTTGCCGCCTTCCGACATGCCGTCGGGCTGGGCTACCGGTACCTGGAGACCGACGTCCACCTCACAGCCGATGGTGCCGTGGTCGCCTTCCACGACGACTCCCTCGACCGTCTCACCGACCGGACGGGTCGGATCGCCGACCTCTCGTGGGATGAGGTCAGCGAGGCCCGGGTGGCGGGCACCCAGCCGGTCCCGCTCCTAGCGGAGCTGCTCGATGAGTTCCCCGAAGCCGGCATCAACATCGATCCCAAGCATGACGCCGTCGTGGAACCGCTGGCGAGGGTGCTCCGGGACGCAGGTGCCCTGCGCAGGGTGTGCATCGGCGCCTTCTCCGACCGGCGGATCCAACGGTGCCGGGACCTGCTGGGGTCCGGCCTCTGCACCTCGGCCGGACCGAGGGCCGTGGGCCGCTTCAGGTTGGCCAATTTCGGCCTCCCGCTACCCTCCCCGCCCTGGAGGTGCCTACAGGTGCCCGTGCGGGCCGGCGGCATGCGCCTGGTCGACAGGCGCTTCATCGACTCCGCCCACAGGCGGAGTCTGCAGGTCCACATCTGGACTGTCGACGACCCCGACGAGATGCACGACCTGCTCGACATCGGGGTCGACGGCATCATGACCGACCAGCCGGCCGTGTTGCGCGATGTGCTCATACAGCGCGGTGCATGGGCGTGAGCGCGCCCTCGGAAAGCTGTTCGCGGGCGTCGCGCTGGTCGGCTGAACCGCCGACGGCCGCCTCCGACAGCGCCGACTCCCGCTAATTCGCCCTGTCCTGTGGACTGCCTGTGCACGAGTCTGGGGAAATCCCGGCCAAGTCTGGGGATATCGGCGATTTCGTTGACTGGGGCCGCCGAAGGTGTCCATGATGCCCTCACGCCGAACACGGCAGAGGGAACCAGAACCGGATGGAACCGGTGATCCGCCGACGGGAGCGAGCGAAAGCTCCACAACCGTCAGAGGAGAGCCGGGACCCTGGGAAGGCCCCCGAGTTGTGGTCGGGGAGGACCGCAACCACGCTGCTCCTCATGGAGCGGTTGGTCGGCCGCAGGCACAGTGGTGTCAAGGCCGGAGGGACGAGACCGGGTCGCAAGGCCCGAGGAGTCCCACCGGACGAGACGCCGGCTGGGTCCGGGCCACACCGGGTTGCGCCGCCATCGACGGATGGTGGTTGCGACCGGAGTGGAACCG
>DQOF01000057.1 GCA_015658775.1 Acidimicrobiia bacterium
AACGGGAGCGTCCTCAAGCCCGGCCGGTGGGGCGGCACTATCGGCGTGACGATTCCACTGGCAATGGTTGCAATAGGCACGATCATCAGCACGAAAGCGGGCCTGGTCAACATAGGCCAGGAGGGGCAGTTGGTCGTGGGTGCGGCGTTTGCCACCTTTGCCAGCACCCGTGTTCCCGGTCCTGGACCGTTCGTGCTCCTGCTGATTCTGCTGGCCGGCGTGGTCGGCGGGTCGCTCTGGTCCGGCATCGCCGGCGGCCTCCGCTACTGGCGCAAGGTACCGGAGGTGCTCACCACCCTGCTGCTGGTGGCGGTCGCCTCGAATCTGGTCGGATACGGCCTCAAGAATCCGTGGCTGCTGCTCGATCCAGAGGCGAAGGTGGGCAATCGGAACCTGGTCAGTGAGCAGTTGCCGCCCGATACCCGGATGCCCAGGATCACTCTGTGGGGGAATGAGTTCCCGGTTAGCGCCTTCCTCGCGGTGGCCCTGATTCTGCTGGTCGGTTGGATGCTGAACCGGACACTCTGGGGTTACCGGCTGACGGTCGTGGGAAAGAACAGGCGGGTGGCTCAGCGGTTCGGCATCAGCGAATCGGCTCAGGGGATGATCGCGATGCTCGCATCGGGCGGGTTCGCCGGCCTGGCTGGGGCCCTCATGCTTACCGGTGGTGATTTCGCCAACTACAGGCTGGTGCCGGGGTTCTCGGTCAACATCGGCTGGATTGGCCTGCTGGTGGCGCTTGTGGCCAACAACCGGGCGTCGGCAGTGATTCCCATGGCCTTCGTGTTCGCAGGCCTGAGGACCGGATCCGGGTTCCTGGCCTCCACGGGAATCGAACGTCGCGTGACCGACGTCGTGCAGGGCCTGATGGTCCTGGCACTGTTGCTCCCGCCGGCGATCATGTTCATTCGGGAACGACGTAGGGCTCTGGCGTCGGCGAGGAGCAGGGTCTGATGGGCGATCTCTTCTCAGCGATATGGGATGTCGGGACAACTGAGACCGCCTACACGGCGGCGGCCCGGTTCGCCGTGGTCCTGGCCTTCGCTGCGGCCGGTGAATGGGTCGCCGAGCGGGCTGGAACCCTGAACATCTCGGTGGAGGCGATGATCCTAGGTGGGGCGTTCGCTGCGGCGATGGGATACCACGCCACAGGGTCGGTAGCCGTCGGCTTGGTTCTTGGAGCGATCGCTGGCGCAGTCGTGGCATCGGTCCAGGCGCAGATGAGCCACCGACTGACGGCCGACCAGTTCGTGGTGGGCCTGACGCTCAACATCCTGGTACTGGGGATCGTGGGCTTCCTGGAGTCGGAGTGGAAGCCGTCGACCAGGACGGCCTCGGTGGTCGAGGTCCCACTACTGGTCGACATCCCGTTGATCGGCCCGGCCCTGTTCGGGCAGCCTTGGCCCTTTTACCTGATCTACCTCGTCGTGCCGCTGTTCGCCTGGCTGGTGCACCGCACGCGATGGGGCCTGGAGGTTCGTTCGGTTGGTGAGAACCCACAGGCTGCCGACGTCAGCGGAATTGACGTGAACCGTCGTCGACGCCAGTCGATCTACCTGGGTGGCCTCAGCGCGGGTCTGGGTGGCGGATACCTGCTACTGGGCCAGGTCGGCAGATTCGACCCCGGGATTGTGGCCGGGCGCGGGTTCATCGCCCTCGTTGCAGTCATCTTCGGCGGTTGGACACTGCGCGGTGCGATCTTCGGGTGCCTTCTGTTCGGCTCTGTCCTGTCATTCAGGCTGACCCTGCCGGGCCTCGGCTACGAGCTGAACAACGAGATGCTCTCGTCCCTGCCGTCGCTGGTGACAATCGCAGCGATGGCGCTGTTCGCCCACGCGGTCCGCCAACCCGAGGCACTGGCACGGCCGTTCATCCGTGGCCTCAAGTGAAGGCCGTGTCCCGGTGGCGTCCCGGTATGAGCCGATGAAGGCGATGTATTACGAGGAGTCGGGTGGGATCGAGGTGTTCCGCTACGACGATGTTCCCGACCCGGTTCCCGGCCCGTGCGACGTGGTGGTCGATGTTGCGGCTACGGCGCTGAACCGACTCGACGTCTTGCAGAGGAACGGCTGGTTCCAGTTGCCCGGGTTCAGTTATCCCCATATTGCGGGGATGGATCTGGCCGGTGTCGTGACGGAGATCGGTTCCGACGTCACGGACGTGTCGACAGGTGACAGGGTTGTTGTGGACCCGTCCCTGGCCGGGGTGGACGACAGTTCGAGGCTCTCCGGTATGGGCGACCTCCATGGTGATCTGGGGGTGATTGGCGCGACCGTCGACGGTGGGTATGCGGAGAGGTGCCTTGTTCCTGCGTCACACGTCTACCCCGTGCCGGACGAGATGCCGCTTGAACACGCAGCGACGTTTCCGACGTGTTTCCTCACGGCATCCCATGCCCTGTTCCGGGTGGGCGGTCTGAAGGCCGGTGAAACCGTGATGATCCACGCCGCCGGCTCGGGAATAGGCGTGGCCGCCATCCAGTTGGCGTTTCATGCCGGTGCAACCGTCCTGGCGACTGCCGGAAGCGAGGACAAGTGCCAGCGGGCGCTCGGGCTGGGAGCGTCCCACGTGCTCAACAACAGGACCGGCGATGTGGCGGCGTGGGCCCGGCAGACAACCGCCGGAGTCGGCGTGGACATGGTCATGGACTGTGTCGGCACGGCGCTGTTCGGGGTGTCCCTGTTCTCCCTCGGGATCGAGGGTCGATTGGTCAACTGTGGAAACGCCTCCGGTGACGAGGCGACGATTCCCTCACTTGGACACCTGTTCCACTTCGGGATATCGATCCACGGATCAGACCCGTACCAGCCAGAGGAATTCGGACCGGTCTGGGACGAGTTCTGTTCCGGGGGTTACCGGGTCGAGATCGACTCCGTCCACGGGTTGTCCGATGCCGGAGTCGCGCAGGACAAGATGCTGTCCGGGGACTTCTTCGGCAAGATCCTGTTGGTCCCGTGACCGGCCATGGCAGACGCGCCCTACCCCGAACTGAAAAAGACCCACACAATGGCCCACAAGGGCCGTCCGTGGACCGACTACAAGCCACCACCGGCCGCAGCGGTCTGGAGCGTCATAGAGGGGTTCGGCTCCTACCACCTGTTGCTCGCGGCGCTGGAGTTGGATGTGTTCGATACCCTCGATCGGACAGGACCGACTGCCATTGGACCGCTTGCGGGAGAGGTGGGGGCATCTGAACCCCACCTGCAGGCGCTCTTGGACTCTCTCGTGACCCTGGGCCTGCTTGAGCAGTACTGCAGCGTCTACGGGCTGAACAACACAGCCGAGCGGTATCTCACGAGCAGAGGCGAGGCCTCGATGGTGGACCTCATTCCTGTGGCGCCAGGTCCCCATGGCAACTGGGCGAACCTCGCCGAGACGATACGCAGTGGTCGACCTGCGACGCCCATCGATGATGATCCCGCGGCATTCTACGTCCCCCTGGTTGAGGGCACCTTCACAACCATGCTACGAGCCGCCACGCGGGCCGACCTCATGCTGAGGTACAGCAGCCAGGTCGCACCACGGGTCCTGGACCTCGGCGCAGGAGGAGCACCCTGGACCATCGCCGTGCTGAAGGCATGTCCCGACGGCAGCGCTGTGGTGAACGACCTTCCGGGGGTGCTGGGGGTGGCCGAGCGGATGACGGCAGAGCATGGCGTCTGGGACCGCTGCCGGTTCCTACAGGGCGACTTCCACGAGGTGGCGTTGGAAGACGGTACCTTCGACCTGGTGGTGTTGGGACATGTCTGTCGGACCGAGGGCGAGGCAGGCGCCAGGCACCTCGTCGAACGTGCCTACTCGGCACTGCGACCAGGTGGTCGGGTGATGCTCGCCGACTACTTCGTGGATCCGGAGCGCAGGTTCAATCGTCATGGGGTCCTGATGGGAATGACCATGATGACGAGCACGCTGAACGGCTCTCCACTGTCCAACGAACAGGTAGTCGGCTGGCTCAGGGATGCAGGCTTTCGTGCCTTGCGCCTTATCGAACCGATCGGCTTCCAGTTCGTCTACGTGGCCACTATGCCTCGCTAGAGGCGACTACTACGGAGGATTGGCATGGCGGAGAGAATCGACACCCTGATCCTGGGCAGCCATGTGGTCACCATGAACGCGACCCGGGACATCATCCGGGATGGGGCGGTGGCACTTCGGGGGAGCAGGATCGTGGGCGTGGGCCGTGCGGGCGACCTGGAAGAGAGGTATGCGGCCTCCGAGACCGTTGGAGGCGATCGTTTCGTGGTCACCCCGGGGATGGTCAACGCACACATTCACGTGACCGGTGAGCCCCTGACGCGGGGATACGTACCGGACGACACGCCCTTCGTGCAGAACGTGTTCGAGTGGCTGTGTCCGCTCTACTCGGTCCATACGGCTGCCGAGGAGAGGCTGTCGGCGCAGTTGGCGGCCGTCGAGATGCTCAGATCGGGCACGACCACGTTCCTTGAGGCCGGCACCATCAGGTTCCTCGACGAGGTGTTCGACGGTCTCGGTGAAGTCGGTATCCGGGGACGCCTCGGACGTTGGGTATGGGACCTTCCGCCCCATCCCGACGTCTATAAGCAGGACACCGACGAGGCAATCGGGTTCCTCCAGCACCAGTTGGAAAATCACCGCTCGGAGGCCGACGGCCGGCTGGGAGCCTGGTCGATCTTGGTGGGCCATACCACCTGCTCCGATCCGTTGTGGCGGGCAGCCCGGGAACTTGCTACCGCGCACGGTACGGGGATGAGCTTCCACATGTCGCCGGCCCAGATGGATCCGGATGTCTTCGTGGCTGAGTTCGGCCAGCGTCCGATGGTTCACCTGGAGGAACTCGGCGTCTTGGCCGACGATGTCGTGATCACCCACTGTGTGCAGGTGGATGACCGGGAGCTCGAGGTGATGGCACGTACCGGAGTGCATGTGGCCCACTGCCCGACCACGGCTCTGAAGGTCGGCTATGGGATCACCAGGGTGGGGAAGTTCCCCGAAATGGTCATGGCCGGGATCAACCTCGCCATCGGAACAGATGGGAACAACGCCTCGAACTACTCGGACCTCATGCGGGCCACCTACCTGGTGGCAGGGCTCTTCAAGGACGCGCGACAGGATCCCCAGATGTTCCCGGCCGAGATGGCCTACGAGATGGCGACGTTGGGTGGAGCGGCCGCGATGCAGATGGGTGACGAGATCGGCTCCCTCGAGGTCGGCAAGCTCGCCGACGTGGTGTTGCACGACACAGATCGGCCGGAGTGGCGACCGCTCCTGAACGTCATGAACCAGTTGGTCTGGTCGGCGGACGGTCGTGGTGTCCACATGGTGTTCGTAGATGGACGGAAGGTCGTTGAGGAGGGCAGGGTCACCGCCCTCGACGAGGAGCGCTTCTATGCGGAGTGCCAGGCTGCCGGTGAGGCGGTGGTCGCACGGTCAGGTTTGCCCGACCGTGCCAAGTTCCCGGTGATCTGAAACGCTTGACCGGTCGTGGTCAGCGGACGGGCCAGCGGGGGGTCGGTGACAGCCCAGCCTGTTCGAAGAGTCGGCGCTGCGCCAATTCCGCCTCATCCACGAGGCCTTCATGGTCGACCCTGGTGCTTCTCCCGTCCAGGACCACCGGAATCCCGTCGACGATCACGTCCCTGACGGCACGCCCATCGCCCGCCCAGAGCAGTTGTAGCGCAGGGTCGACCGCATTCGGCGTCGAGCCGACGCCGCTCAGGTCGTGAACGACCAGGTCTGCGGCCTTTCCGACCTCCAACGACCCGATCCGGTCGCCCATGCCGATCGCCTCGGCTCCACCGATCGTCATCAGTTCCAGCGCTTCGTGTGCTCCGAACACAGTTGGGTCGCACGACATGTCCCTGGCGAGGCCGGTAGCCAGGGCACCCACCCTCACGGCGTCGATGGCGTCTCCGGCGTTCTCGGTGTCGCATCCCAGGGCGAGTCGCCCGCCCTGGCGCAGGAAGTCGACGTGGTGGCCGGCGCCCGTGACACCCTGCCCCAGCCGCAGGTAGGCCCAAGGGCAGTACGCAATGGCCGTCCGGGTGTCGAGCAGGAGGGACATCTCCCTTTCGTCAATGTGGACGGCGTGGGCGATCAGGGTCCCCGGTCCCAGAACTCCCAGGTCGGCCAGATGGTGGATCGGTCGCTTGCCGGAGCGCTCGGAGAAAGCGACCCCGTCGTCGGGTGACGGCGACATGTGGAAGGTGAGGCCGGTGCCGGCGGCCCTCGCCATGTCGGCTGCGTCTGAGAACAACCGGTCAGAGGCCAGATCGTGGCCGACGAGCGTCACCCAGCCCTCGACGAGGCCACCGGTTGGCCAGGATTCGAGCACCGACTGCTGCCGTTCGAGTACATCGTCGGTGTCAGCGGCGAACGGTCCGTCTCCGACATCCCACCCCCAGGTGCCTACGGTGCCCCTGACGCCCACCCTCTCGAAGGCCCTGGCGACCCTCTCGGGATGGGCGACCGTGCCGGCCTCGACGGTTGTCGTGATGCCGTTGCCGACCGCCTCCAGGAGCGAGAGAGTGGCCGAGAGTTCGTCGTCGTCGCCGGTGTGGGCTGCGTGTACTGGGACCACCCAGTCGAAGATCGCCTCCCTGGCCTGGATGTAATCCGGGATGCAGGACCGGATCAGCCTGTCGCCTGTCAGGTGCTGGTGTGCGTTCACGAAGCCGGGGGTGACGATGCAGCGCGGTCCCCCCATCACCCGAGCGTCCGGGTGCTGCTCGACCAGGTCGTGGCGGTGGCCGACCGCATCAATGAGGCCGTCCCGCACGAGCACGCCTCCGTTGGTCCAGATCGTCCGCTCGCCATCCATCGTGAGCAGCGTGCCTGCAACTATCTGGTCGGTCATCTGGCCTCCGGTGGACTGGGACACTACCGACGACGGGCGGTAGTCTGCAGCGATGTCGAAGTCGGATCTGCTGTCCTCTTCCTCAATGCGATCACACTGGCATGTCGTGGCCGGTTCGGGCGATGTGTCACCGGGACCACTGGGCGTGACGCTGCTCGGAGACAACTATGTGCTCTGGCGAGGTCCCGAAGGGTCTCTGGTCGCAGCGCCGGATCGTTGCCCCCACAGGCAGGCGCCCCTGTCGGCGGGCTCGGTCCGGGATGGCTGCCTTACCTGCGTTTACCACGGCTGGGTATTCGGGGAGGAGGGGCGCTGCTGCGACGTGCCATCGACAGACGAGGGTGTTCCGGTTCCCCCACGGGCGAACCTGTCAACCATCGGCGTCGCCGAGAGGTACGGGCTCGTCTGGCTCTGTCCCGGTGAGCCCGTCGCCCAGATTCCGGAACTGGCAGTTGACTCAGACCCGTCGTTTCGACGGATCAACACCGAGGTGCAGGTCTGGCACGTGTCGGCGCCCCGGATGGTCGACAACTTCCTCGATATCTCCCACTTTCCGTTTGTGCACGCGGGTACGTTCGGTGGAGCCCAGGACCCACGCGTGCCGCCGATTGAACTGGTCGACCTGGCCGATGGTTTCCACGGCTACCGGTACGAGGTCGCGGCGAAGAACCCAGAGGTGGCGCAGAAGACATCCGGGTCGATCGACTCCGTGGTGGAGCGCTCCATGACCACCGGGTTCTGCCTGCCGCTGGCCGTCCGGAGCACGATCTCCTACGACACGGGACTGGAGCACGTCCTGCTGCTGATCTCAACCCCGATCGACGAGGTCACCTCCTACTTCACCTTCGTGGTCTGGCGCAATGACGACTTCGACGTCCCGGCCGATGAGGTGATCGAGTTCGATAGAGCCATCGGGGAGGAGGACCGCATCATGCTCGAGCGGCTGTCCGGCGAACTTCCCCTGGAGCAGACGGCGTTGGTCAGCGT
>DQOF01000023.1 GCA_015658775.1 Acidimicrobiia bacterium
CGTGTCAGTTGGGTTGGGAGGCTGCCGACATCCAGGTGTCGGCGCGTACCGAAATGCTCGACGCGAACCCGTTCCTGCGTCGTCTGTTCCCGTTGGTCCGTCCGTCGATTCTGGACATCTCGATCCTGCAGGTCGAGCAGAACAACGGCGACGGTTCCGAGGCGCACGTCGTGCAACTGGCCACCGAGTGGCTCGAAGCCAACGCAGCCGAGGTAGACGGATGGATCGCTGCGGCGGCCGCGGGCTGACCATCCTCTGACCTGAACAATCGGTAACGGGGGGCGGGGCTCTAGAGGCCCCGCCCCCCCACCGTTCTGCGGCGGTTTCCCCGGCTGGTGACAGACACTCGGCTGCGTCCGCGGAGTTCGCTGCGGTGGGTATCGGGATACTGCTACCTTCTTTTCTTGACATCCAGACCGGCTGGTGGCGGGGAGATCCGGACAGCGCCACGGCCGACAACCACTGACTAATGGGGGCATGCATGGTCGAGTTCGGCGAACCGATCGTTTCGCTCGAGAACGTGTACAAGATCTTCGGCCCGGACCCGCGCGGGCGCGCATTGGACCTCACCAGGGCCGGTGTGGTCAAGAACGACGTGCAGCGGCTGTCAGGGCATGTCGTGGGGCTCACCGACGTGTCCTTCAGCGTCAACAAAGGCGAGATCTTCGTGGTGATGGGCCTGTCGGGTTCGGGGAAGTCGACGGCTATCCGCACCGTGAACAAGCTGCACGACATCACCGCCGGCAGCGTCATCGTGGACGGCGTCGATGTGCAGGCACTGAGTGGCTCCGGCCTGCAGACCTTCCGCCGCGAGAAGATGGGCATGGTGTTCCAGCACTTCGCGTTGTTCCCCCATCGCAACGTCGTCTACAACGCCGGATACGGCCTCAAGGTCCAGGGGGTCCCCAGGGCCGACCGGGAGGCGGCTGCCCTGCGTGCTCTGGCAATGGTGGGCCTCGAGGCCTATGCCAACAACGCCACGAGCGAGCTCTCCGGCGGAATGCAGCAGCGCGTCGGGCTGGCCAGGGCCATGTGCACCGACCCCCCGATCCTCCTTATGGACGAGGCGTTCAGCGCCCTCGATCCGCTCATCCGTCGCCAGATGCAGGATGAACTTCTGGAGATCCAGGAACAGGTGCACAAGACGATCCTGTTCATCACCCACGACCTCAACGAGGCGTTGCGCCTCGGCAACCGTGTGTGCATCCTGCGCGACGGATATGTAGTACAGATCGGCACACCGGAGGAGATTCTGACGAAGCCCGCCAACGGCTACGTGGCCGAGTTCGTGCAGGACGTGGACCAGGGACGGGTCATAGACGTGGCAACGGTCATGCGGTCCGTCGTGGTCCTGGACCCAGACCAGACGCTCGCATCCGCGGTCGATGCCGTAGGCGACCGGCGCGGTGGCTTCACGATCGACGCCGATGGTCGTCCGGTGAGCCTCCTCGCCGTGTCGGATGCGGGCATAGCCCTCGCACACGGGACGACGGCCCTGAAGGACGTGCTGCGCACCGATTTCGAGACCACCACCGTGGAGAGCCGGTTGAACGACAACTACGCGGCAGCCGGCCGAGGTATGCCGATCGCCGTCATTGACGAGGCCGGACGGCTGGTCGGTGAGCTCGAGCCCCGCGAGATCATGGAGGAGATGGGGCGCGTCGAGCAGCTCATAGACGGCTTCGAGCGGGAGGTGTTCCTGTGATCCGCGTGCTCGCTGCTGCTGGCGTCAAGGCCGACAATGTCGGAATCCTGGACAGGGCGATCCTGGACCAGTGGGAGATTCCCTTCGGTGCATGGGTAGACCAGATGGTCGACTGGATCGACCTTAACCTGGACTGGCTGCTGGATGGCATCCGCTGGCCCTTCTCCTTCCTGCTGGACAACTTCGTCGACGGCTTCCTGACCCAGATTCCGTGGCTCTTCGTGGTCATTGCGACGATGATGATCGGGGCCCTCGTCAGGACGCCCAAGGTCGGAATCTCGGCAGGAGTCGCCCTGGCCCTCTGCGGCCTCCTCGGCCCCGAATACTGGCTGGAGACGATCCGGACGATCGGCATGGTCTTCGTGGCTGTTCTGCTGTGCGCAATCGTCGGGATCCCACTCGGGATCGCCTGCGGTCGGATTGATGCGGTATGGAACGTCGTGAGACCGGTGTTGGACGCCATGCAGGTCGTCCACGCCTTCGTCTACATGCTGCCCGTCATCTTCTTCTGGAGCATCGGTGTAGTGCCCGGGACCATGGTGACGATGGTCTTCGCCCTGCCACCGCTGATCCGACTCACCAACCTGGGTATAAGACAGGTCCCTGAAGAGGTCGTCGAGGCGAGTCGCGCCTTCGGCGCGACAGAGTTGCGTGTGCTCACCGACGTGCAGCTTCCGCTTGCCCGTCCGGCCCTCATGACCGGCCTGAACCAGACCCTGCTGATGTCGATAGCCATGATCGGCATCGCCGCCATCATGGGCGCCGGTGGTCTCGGCCGCCTGGTGTACAAGGCTGTGCAGAACTTCGACATCGCCGCCTCTGCATCATCTGGTCTGGCCCTGTTCCTGGTGGCTGTCGTCCTGGACAGGCTCTCGCAGCCCGAGGAGTCGGACGGCGGCAACCTGATGACCCGCATAGGCAGGGCATGGGCCCATCGTGTGGATCCATCGGAGTTGCTGGCAGACGCCGAGGCAGCTGTGAAGAAGCCCAAGGTTGAGGCCGACCACGGCGAGCACGACGCGCCCGCCAGTGTCAAGGAGCGACCGGGGTTGGCCCTTGTCGGCATCGGTGGTGCCCTGGCGGTCGTGTCGGTGTTCATGACCTGGGGCAACGACGCCGGACGTCTCAGCGGGCACGCGCGGTTCGCCGACCTCGACCTGATGGGCCAGTCGTTCGACGGCCTCCATGCCTCCGGCGGGTCCTGGGTCGGGTACACC
>DQOF01000098.1 GCA_015658775.1 Acidimicrobiia bacterium
AGCTCGCCGCCCTCGATGGAACGGCGCTGCGCCACGAGGGTCGGATCGTCGAAGCCGATCATGAGGCCGACCTCCTCGAGGGTCTCGCGCACCGCGGCGATCCAGTGGGCAAGGCCTCCATCGGCGACGGACAGGGCCCGGTCGGCGTCGTCGGGATCCAGCCCCGTGACCAGTGAGGTCCATGCCGGATCACGGTCGACATCGTCCAGGCGACCACCGGGGAACACCGTGTGGCCTGCGACGAACGACGAGGCGGCGCTACGGCGCATGGTCAGCACCTTCAGGTCCGGCCGGTCGTCGACTATCAGCACCGTGGCCGCCGCCAGGATCGGCACGCCGTCTGTGGGAAGGTCTGCTGTCCGCACGCCTGCGTGGAGTTCGGTCACGGCGTGTGGGTCAGGGAGCGTCGGCGGGAACGGGCTTGCGGTGCAGTGCCATCTGGACCTCAGGCTACCGGTGGCTAACAGACCCGGGAGAATCGCGGGATCGGGCCGACATGCGGGCCGACTTGAAGGCCAATATGGTCTCCTGATGGCCGCCACCACATGGGTTCCCGAACCGCCGCCGTCGCGGCTGGCCGGTGCCGACGTGGTGGCCGGCATCAGCGTCGCCCTGCTGCTGATCCCCCAGTCGATGGCCTACGCAGAGTTGGCCGGCCTGCCCCCGCACATCGGCCTGTTCGCCGCTGCCCTGCCGCCGATAGTGGCGGCCTTCGTGGCGTCGTCGCCGTACCTCCAGACCGGGCCGGTCGCCCTCACCAGCCTTCTCACCCTCGGCGCCCTGGCCGAGCTGGCGGAACCCGGGTCGGTCGACTACATCGAGATGGCCGCCCTCCTGGCCCTGATCGTCGGCATCACCAGGCTGCTGCTCGGCCTGTTCCGCATGGGCGTGGTCGCCTACCTGATGAGCGATCCTGTGATCTCGGGGTTCACCTCGGCCGCCGCGACCCTGATCATGTGCGCCCAACTCCCCAGGGCACTCGGGGTCGACGCTCCGGACGGCGGCATCCTGACCCGGGCCTGGTGGTCACTGCGACATGTCGGCGACTGGGAGGCGTACTCCGTCGCCATAGCAGGCACCACCGTGCTGCTCGTGCTGAGCGGCCGTCGCCTGCACCGGCTGTTCCCCGGAGCGCTGATCGCCATGGCCGGCGGCGTGGCCCTGAGCGAATTGGTCGACTACGGAGGCCCGACCCTCGGCTACGTGCCGACCGGCCTGCCCGACCTGGGCCTGGACCTACCATGGGGATCGACGGGCACCCTGATGGTCGCCGGAGTCGTCATCGCCCTGGTCGGCTTCGCCGAGCCTGCGTCGATCTCACGCATGTTCGCCACCGCCGAGAGACAGCCGTGGAGTGCGAACCGTGAGTTCGTCAGCCAGGGCCTGGCGAACGTGGCCGCAGCGTTCTCCGGAGCCTTCCCCGTCGGCGGATCGTTCAGCCGTTCCTCGTTGAACCGGCTGGTCGGCGCCAGGAGTCGGTGGTCGGGGCTGGTGACCGGCCTCGCCGTCCTGGCCTTCCTGCCGATCGCGGACGTTCTGGGGCCCCTGCCCAGCGCCACGCTCGGAGGGGTCGTCATAGCGGCCGTGGTGGGCCTGATACGCCCGGTCCACATGGTCAGAACGATCAGGCGGTCGGTTCCGCAGGGCCTCGTGACCTGGGGGACGTTCGCCGCCACCCTGGCCACCGCACCGCGGGTCGATAGGGGTGTCCTGGTCGGTGTCGGCCTGTCGCTGACCCTGTACCTGTGGCGGGAACTGCACCTCCACGTGCCCAGTCGGGTCGACGGCACGACGCTCTTCATCGACCCCCGGGGAGTGCTCTGGTTCGCCACCGCCTCACAACTCGAGCAGTTGGTGCTCGACGCCCTGGCCGCAGAGCCGGACATCGACGGCCTCCGCATCGACCTGGGCGGCTGCGACCGGATCGACTACACGGCTGCGATCACCATCCTGCGACTCGCCGAGGATGCCCGAGAGGCAGGCCTGGACGTGAGAATCACCCGGATACCGGCCAACATCTCACGCCACCTGGACGCGTTCAGCTAGCGGACCAGGCCCCCGCCAGGGTCTCCACGTCGGTAAGGGTGGCCACGTACGACAGGGTGTGCTCGAGCACCATCTCGCCGTATGCGACCGGCGTGCCGATGACGGCATCGGTGGGAACGACCACCTGGTATCCGCCGTTCACGAGGTCGAACACGGTGTTCGGGACAGCCAGGTTGAGCGACACCCCGGCCACGACGACGGTGGCGATCCCCTCGTTGCGGAGCATGGCGTCGAGCCCCGTACCCGATGTCGGCGAGAGCCCGTGGAACCTGGCCACGACCACGTCGGACCCCTCGACCACGCCGATCTCCGCCACGGGCTCGACGGCAGCGCTGCCGGGAACCTGCTTCACCTTCGACCTGCGGGCAACGCCGAACAGGCGGGCGTTGCGGTTGGCACCCCAGCCGTCGGGGTGGATCATGGCGACGCAGTGGACGACCTTCACGCCTGCGGCCCGGGCCGCGGCGGCCAGCGCCGCCACCCGGGGGATCAGGCCCCCGGCTGCGGCCTCGGCCAGGGCCGGAACACTGGATTCCGGGCCTATGACCCCGTTCTGGCACTCGACGACGCAGAGCGCCGTGTGCGCCGGGTCGGCGAGGATGGCTATGTCGGCATGGTCCATGACAGCCATGGTCGCTCCTATTCGTACCTGGTGCCCGAGTCGCGCAGCACGTCGACCCAGCGGGCACCGGCGTCCGGTGAGAGTTCGCCCGGGGTGAAGGTCACCGAGTGCAGCGTCCCCGTGTAGGGGAACGGCCCGTGCCGCTCGTAGACCTCCCACGACACCGGTGACCTGCGGTCGATGCCTATGTCGATGCCCTCGAAGGGCGCCATGGAGGTGAGCTGTGGCAGCCCGGGCGCCTCGGCCACCGTCCGGCCGTCGACTGCGAGCGTGGCGTTCCACACCAGGCTGCCGGGCGCTTCCACGGCCAGCGTGATGAGGCCCACTTCGTCGGCCAGGGCTCCGCCGTCGGTCAGGGCCATCAACCCGTACCCGTTGTGCACGTGGAACACGTGGCCGTCCTCTATGTACACCGCGTACCCACCGCCCTGGTCGCCGTGGGCGAACAGGATCCCCTCGTCGCCTGCAACGTGGTCCAACGAGACCTCGACGGTGAACGACCGGAGGTTGACGAACTGGAGCGACCGGTACCGCTCGACGGTTGGCGTCCCAGGCAGGAACGTGGCCGGCTCGGCCAGGGCCGCCTCCCATGGGGGCCGCAGGACGTAGCCCAGGCCCGTTCCCTCGTCGAGCGGGAACACCTGGTTCGCCCAGGCGGCGGTCTCCCACGCCTCCTGCAATTCAGCAAGCCGCCCGGGGTGCTCTGCTGCCAGGTCACGGGATTCGGTGATGTCGTCGGCCAGGTCGTGCAGTTCCCAAACGTCGTCACCGAACGGTGTCCGCCGCTGGTGGCAGGTGACCGCCGACCAGCCGTCCCGGTAGAAGCCCCGGTGGCCCGCCTGCTCGTAGTACTGCTCGGCGTGGGTCGAGGCGGCAGCGGCATCACCGATGGTCGGAACGAAGCTCGTACCTGC
>DQOF01000212.1 GCA_015658775.1 Acidimicrobiia bacterium
TCTCCTCGAAGATCTGGCCGCCAGGTCCGACACCTGGCCTCTGCTGCTCGTCCACAGTACCTCCAGTTGATCTCGTGAGGACGAACTACCCGGGCTCACACCTCGAGCAGCTCGTCCTCCTTGGCCGACCGGGCCCGGTCGACCTCGGATTCATGGCTGTGGGTCCGGTCGTCCAACTGGCTCCCGGCCCACCTGATGTCGTCCTCGGAGACATGACCTTCTGTCTGGTACTCGTCGAGGTCCCTGCGGGCGCTACGCCGCATGCCCCGCAGGCGATTCTTGCCTTCCTCGGCCATTGCGTTGATCATGCGTACCAGATCACGGCGCCGTTCCTCGGTCAGCTCCGGATACACCAGCCGGATCGCCCGTCCGTCGTTGCTCGGCGTCAGGCCCAGATCGGCACGCGCGATCGCCCTCTCGATGGCCGGGACATTGGCCGGGTCGTGCGGGGTTATCAGCAGTTGGCGGGCCTCGGGTACCGAGAAACTGGCCAACTCCTGCATCCGCATCTCAACACCGTAGGCGTCCACGGGAAGGTGCTCGACCAGGGCCGAAGAGGCCCGACCGGTGCGCACGCTCGAGAACTCGCGGCGGGTGTGGGACACGGCGTCGGCCATGCGCTCCGAGGCGTCGGCCAAGACCATCGTGATCATCTCGTCGCTCACAGAGTCCCCTCGATCAGGAGACCAGCGTACCGATGGGGTCACCTGCGAGGACGGACCGCACGTTGCCGGCCTTCATCAGGTCGAACATGACGATCGGCAGGTCGTTGTCCATGCAGAGGGTGATCGCCGTCGCATCCATAGCGCGGAGTCCCTGCTGGAGCACGTCCAGATAGCCGATCTCCCTGAGGAGGGTCGCCGACGGGTCGACACGCGGGTCGGCGGTGTAGATGCCGTCGGTTCCCGAGTGCGTGCCCTTCAGCAACGCACCGGCCTCGATCTCGACGGCCCTCAGGGCAGCCGCCGTGTCGGTGGTGAAGAACGGGTTGCCGGTTCCGCCGGCGAAGATCACCACCCGCCCCTTCTGGAGGTGGCGGATCGCCCGGCGGCGGATGTACGGCTCGGCGATCTGGGCCATGTCGATCGCACTCTGCACCCTGGTCGGCTGACCGAGCTGCTCGAGCGTGTCCTGTAGCGCCAGGGCGTTGATCGTCGTGGCCAACATGCCCATGTAGTCGGCCTGCGCACGGTCCATGCCTGCGCCTGCGCCGGACATGCCGCGCCAGATGTTGCCGCCACCCACGACCACGGCCAACTCAACGTCGAACCCGGCTCTCACGGCGACGATCTCGTCGGCGATCTGCCCGACTATCTCACCGTCGATGCCGAAGCCGTCGGGCCCGGCGAAGGCCTCACCCGAAACCTTCAGGACCACCCGATTCCAGCGAGCGGCCGGCTTGCCACCCACAGCGTCCGACCCGGTGCCCACGCCTCAGCCGCCCAGATAGGCCTGGGCGAACCTCACGACGCTTCCCCCGTTCAGCGAATCCCGAACCGTGGTCTTGTCGCCGTGGAGGCCCTGTTCGAGCAGCACCGTCCCACGGAACCAGCCGGTGAGGCGCCCTTCCACGATCTTCTCCCAGACCTGTTCGGGCTTGCCCTCGGCCTTGGTGATCTCCAGCAGCGCCGCCCTCTCGGTCTCGACGAGATCAGCCGGCACCTCGTCGCGGGTGAGGACCGTGGGCTTGGCGAAGGCCACATGCAATGCGACCTGGTGCAGCGTCTCCTGGTCGACGTCGGCCCCTTCGACTATCACGCCGTTGACGCCGCGACCGTCCTGGACGTGCAGATAGGTGTCGATCAGGTTTCCGTCGGCCGCTTCGACAAGACGGACCTGGCCGACCTCGACGTTCTCCCGGACAGAGAGTCGGAGGTCGTCGATCGCACCCGAGCGGGCCTCGACAGCACCCTCACCCTCGGAGAGCACCGCCTGCGCCAACTCGTCGACCAGCGCCGTGAATCCGGCGGACTTGGCCGAGAAGTCGGTCTCACACTTGATGTGCACGAGCGCCGCACGCCCATCGCCGACGGCGATGCCCACCACCCCCTCGGTGTTGGAGCGGTCGGTCCTGCCGGCGGCCTTGGCGAGACCCTTCTCGCGCAGCAACTGCGTAGCGGCGTCGAAGTCACCGTCGACCTCGACGAGGGCCCTCTTGGCGTCCATCATCCCGGCGCCGGTTGCGTCACGCAGGGCCTTCACGTCGATGGCGGCGATCTGGGTCATGGTCAGGCCTCCGAGCCCGTTTCGCCTACCTCATCGGCAGGGACTTCCTCTGCGCTCGCCTCTTCGGCTGGAGCCTCCCCGGCGACCTCCACCTCCTCGGCAGGGACTTCCTCTGCGGTCACGTCCTCGGAGGGAGCCGCCCCGGTGGCACCGGCCAGTCGGTCGTCACGCTCAACTGCCGCCGCTGCCGCCTCGGAACGCGCCTGGGCCTGCTTGGTCGCCTTCTCCTCGGCCCGGAGTGACGGAGCCCCGTCGTCGGCCTGGCGGGCGTTCAGGATGTAGCGACCCTCCTCGACAGCGTCGGCGATCACACGGCAGAGAAGGCGCCCCGACCGGATGGCGTCGTCGTTGCCGGGTATCAGGTGCTGGATCACATCGGGGTTGCAGTCGGTGTCGACCACGGCGATCACGGGGATACCGAGCTTGTTGGCCTCGGTCACGGCGATGTGCTCCTTCACCGTGTCGAGCACGAAGATGGCGTCCGGCAGGGTCTCCATGTTCTGGATGCCGCTCAGGTTCCGCTCCAACTTCTGCAACTCCCTTCCGAGGATGAGAGCCTCCTTCTTGAGCATCGCCCCGAACTCGCCCGAGTCGCGCATGCGCTGGTACTCGTGCATCTTGCCGACCCGCTTTGAGATCGTCTGGAAGTTGGTGAGCATGCCGCCCAACCAGCGCTGGTTCACATAGGGCATGCCGCACTTCTCGGCGTACGACTGGATGGCGTCCTGCGCCTGGCGCTTGGTTCCGACGAAGAGCACCCGGCCACCGGAGGCGACGAGGTCACGGGTGAACGTGTAGGCCGACTCGATCCGTTCGAGGGTCTGCTGGAGGTCGATTATGTAGATGCCCGACCGCTCGCCGTGGATGAACCGCTGCATCCTCGGGTCCCAGCGACGGGTCTGGTGTCCGAAGTGGACACCCGCCTCCAACAACTGCTTCATGGTCACGACAGCCATGCCGTGGTCTCCTTCCCATCGGTTCCACTCGCCCCCGCCCTGCGCCCGTGGGCGACCGTGGGTGGTCGGGGGTGTTCCTGTCATTGCCGACGCACCGCGCGCCGATCCGGGACAGGAGTGTACCGGGGACTCACGGGGCTCCATCCCCCGGCCTCACGCCACTCAGTTCCACCAGTAGCCGTCTGTCGGCCCCGCGGTCGCAACCATCTCGTGGATTCCCTCGATCAGCATCGGCACGACGACGGCGCCGACCCGTGCGACCAGCGACCGGCACGCCGGAGCCCGCCCATCCAGGAACAGGCCGATCTCGCGGCTGGTGGCTTCGCGGCCCACGACGCCACTGTGCTGGAACAGGCCATCCGAGCCGACCGTCACACTACGGGGCGCCTGCGAACGTCGTTCGCCCGACTGGAACCACCGGGTCACCGAGGGCGGCGATGCTCAGCATCGGTATTCCCGGCGGCAGGGCCGTACGGGTGCCGTGGGCGGCCATGACACCGGCAGGTGGGTTCGCGTGGAACTGGCGCCAATACTGGGGGCATGGGATTCAACCCGATGCGAGCCCACCGACGACGGCCGAGCGACCTCGTCTATGTCGGGGCGACCGTGGTGGTGGCCGTACTCCTGGTGGTATGGGCCATGCTCGGATGACCTGTCCGACCGCGATGCAGCCGACGGCAGCCCGGGGCTGACCGTGCAGGACCCAGAGGTGCTGGGCGACCTGGACGTGCGTTTCGTCCAGCCGTACCAGGCCGTCAAGACCTACATCTGTCCGGGCTGCAACCGGGACATCCCGGCCGGGCAGGGACACATGGTGGTGGTGCCGACGGAGTTGCCGGACCTACGACGTCACTGGCACCGTGGCTGTTGGACCCGTCGACGCCCCCGCTGACCTACAGCGCATGCCTGCCCCGCCGGCCCACCGGGAGGCGGCCGGTTCAGAAGGCCCCCTCGAGGCGATCGACCCGATCGGGCAGAACCGACACCACGTCGAAGCGGACCGCTCCGGTCCGCCCCCCTCTGGCCGCCAGCCACTCGGCAGCCGCCCTTCGGAGACGACGTCGGCGCCGTTCGTCGACCGCCTCGGACGGGTGTCCGTACGCCTCCGACGAGCGGGTCTTGACCTCACTGAACGCCACCACACCGTGGCCCTCCACGATCAGGTCGATCTCGCCGGACCGACTGCGCCAGTTGCGGGCCAGGACCCGGTAGCCGTCGCGGACGTATCGGCGTGCGGCCACCCTCTCAGCCCAGCGGCCCAGGGCGATGTGCCCGGCCGTCGGGAACCGACCGTTGGTCGGGGGCGGGTCTACGGCACCACGCGGCATGCCGACGACGCTAGGCGTGGGCTGTGACAGGAGACCCCGCCGAGGGACGCCTCCTGGTGCCCGGGACTACCGCCCGGGAGGGAAGTGGGTCAGAAGTCCCGCTTCTCCTTGACCTTGGCCCTCTTGCCGATCCGGTCCCGCAGGTAGTAGAGCTTGGCCCTGCGGACGTCGCCCCGGGTTATGACGTCGATGTGGTCAATCACCGGTGAGTGCAGGGGGAAGGTCCGCTCGACCCCGACGCTGAAACTCAGTTTCCGGACGGTGAAGGTCTCACGCACCCCGCTGCCCTGGCGACGGATCACCACGCCCTCGAACACCTGCACGCGCTGGCGGCTGCCCTCGGTCACGCTGACGTGGACCTTCAGGGTGTCACCGGCGGCGAAGGCCGGCACATCGTCGCGGAGATGCTGCTGATCGACGACATCGGTGGGTTGCATGGCTGGTCCTCGTAGACACATGGTCCGCTAGTCGGGCCGGGCGACAAGCATAGGGCGGGCCGTGGACGACGCCACCGGAGACGGTGCCGGCGGCAGCGCTCAGGTCCCTGGTCCGAACTCGTCCAGGAGGGCCTGATCCTCATCGGTCAGCCCACCCCGACGCTCGATCAGGTCCGGGCGACGGTCGAGGGTCCGTGCCAGCGAACTGGCGCGACGCCATCGGGCTATCCGGCCATGGTCGCCGGACCGCAGGACCTCGGGCACGTGCAGGCCCCGGAACTCGGCCGGGCGCGTGTACTGCGGGTGTTCCAGCAGTCCGAATCCGAACGACTCGTCGAGCGTCGACTCCTGGTTCCCGAGCACGCCCGGATGCAGGCGGGCCACGGCCTCGATGACCACGAGGGCGGCCAGCTCCCCGCCCGCCAGGACGAAATCGCCGATCGACACCTCGTCGTCACAGAGATCGGTGCGGATCCGCTCGTCGACCCCCTCGTAGCGACCGCACAGGAGCGAGAACCCGTCAAGGGCCACCAACTCGGCGACCACCCCCTGGTCGAACTTCCTGCCACCGGGCCCCAACAGGATCAACGGCCGGGGCGGGGAGACGGCTTCGACCGCTGCGAACACCGGCTCCGGCATCAGGACCATTCCGGCGCCACCACCGAAGGGGCTGTCGTCGACCGTGCGATGCACGTCGTCGGTGGCCATCCGGAGGTCGTGGGAGCGGATGTCGAGGTGGCCCGCAGCGACGGCACGACCCAGGATGCTCCTACCCATGTAGTCGTCGACCATCTCCGGAAAGAGCGTGAAGACATCGGCCCGCATCGGCATCACCCGCCCTCGATGTCGTAGAGCAGGCCGTCGGGAACGTCCACCTCGATCCGCTCGCCCGGAACGTGCCCCGTCAGGAACGCCATCGGAACCAGGCGGCCGTCATCCAGCTCGAGCAGGTCGCTCGCCGGGTTCTGGTGCACGGAGACGACGGTGCCGTGTTCATCGCCGTGCTGGTCCAGGAGCGTGCAGCCGATCAGCTCATGTACCCAGAACGTGTCGTCCCCGGGGTCGTCGAGCGCCTCGGCCGACAACACCACGGAACGCCACGTCTCGGCGTCGTCGCGATCCAGGATCCGGTCGAACCTCACCAGGTGGCGGTGCTGGTGGGGGCGGCTGGACCGGACGGCCAACGGCCCACGGTCGGTGGCCAACACGGAACCCGGGGCCAGCCGCTCCAGGCGATCGCTGGTCAGGGTTACGACCACCTCGCCGTGCAACCCGTGGGGCCGGTCGATACGACCCACCTCCAGCATCACCGGACCGCCCTGTTCCGGTGGTCGCGCCATGGGTCGGCGGAACTGCCCCGGGTCAGTCGACGAAGTCGACGTCGATCTCGGCTTCGTCGCGGACGGCGGCAGCGCGGACGATCGTGCGTATCGCGTTGGCCACACGTCCACGCTTGCCGATCACACGGCCCATGTCCCCGTCGCCGACGGTGACGGAGAAGACGCAACGCGAGTCTCCGGAGGTGGAGATGCTGACAGCGTCGGGATTCTCGACGATCGCCTTGATCAGATACTCGAGGACACCCTCGGCGGTGGGGGCTTCGACAGCCACGGCTACTCCTCTTCCTCGGCGCCGTCGCCTGCCGCGCCCTCGGCGTCGGACCCGGCGACAACGGTCTCTTCAACGATCTCTGCGGGAGCCTCCTCCACTGGAACGTCCTCCACGGCAGCGGCCTCGGCGGGCCTGCCCTTGAACACGTCCCAGGCGCCGCTGATCTTCAGGAGCTTCTCGACACGCTCGGTCGGCTGGGCACCATTGCGGAGCCAGCCCACGGCCTTGTCGTTGTCGATCTCGATGACTGACGGCTCACTGCGGGGGTTGTAGAAGCCGACGACCTCCAGGAAACTGCCGTTGCGCGCCTTGCGCGAATCGGCGGCTACCACGCGATAGGTCGGTTGCTTCTTCTTGCCCATCCGCATCAGGCGGAGTTTCACGGCCACGTCTGCACCACTCTCTTCCAGTCTCGGCTCCGCACAGGTGGAGCAGGGGTCGGATGCGCTCAGGTGCACCCGATCGGTCGGAACAGTCTGCCGTGGCGGCGCAGGTTTTCCAGCCCCATGTCCGAGACGATCCGTGCTCGACCCGTGTTCGGCCGCCGCATGGCCGGACCGACCGGCTCACTCAGGCTGCCGGATACCGAACAGATCCGGTGCAGACCCCTCTCGGTCACCACCCAGACCTGGCAGCGAAAGCCCCGACTTTGCGGATCGGCCGACCGGGATGGGCCCGCTCGGAGTGGTTCTTCCGCCCTTGCGGCCCTTCGTGCCCCGGGCCTTCGAGCCCCTGCCCTTCCTCCCCCCGCGGGCCCTCGACCCCCTACCGTCGATCTGCTTCATCAACCGGCGCATCTCCCGGAACTGCCTCACGAGTTGGGCGACCTCCGACGGCTGGACTCCGCTCCCGACAGCGATGCGCGCCCTACGCGAGCCGTCGATGAGACCCGCGTCGACGCGCTCGGCGACGGTCATCGAGTTGATGATCCCCTCCAACCTGTCGACGCGCCGCTCGTCGATCTCGGCGTCGACACCGCGCATCTGCTGCGCCATCCCGGGCACCATTCCCATGGTGGAGCTGAGCGGCCCCATCTTCCTGAGGTGCCGGATCTGGTCCAGAAAGTCATCGAGGGTGAACCTGCCGTCCAGCATCCGGGCTGCAGCCTCTTCGGCCTGTTGCTTCTCGAAGGTGGTCTCCACCTTCTCGATCAGCGTCTCCAAGTCGCCCATGCCGAGTATCCGGCTCGCCATACGGTCCGGGTGGAACACCTCGAGGTCGTCGAGCCCCTCGCCGGTCGAGGCGAACGCGATCGGACGGCCCACCACCTCGCGGATGGACAGGGCCGCGCCACCCCGGGCGTCACCATCCAACTTGGTGAGCACGACGGCGTCGATGTCCAGGCGGGCGTGGAATGCCAAAGCCACGTTGGCGGCGTCCTGACCGGTCATCGCATCGACGACCAGCAGGGTGTGGTCAGGTCGCAGCACTGCCGAGATCTCTCCGACCTCGTCCATCAGGTCGTCGTCGATCGCCAACCGGCCCGCCGTGTCGCAGATGACGATGTCGCGCCCCAGGCGGACGGCCTCGGCACGACCCTCCCGCGCCACCGCTGTCGGGTCGGTCGCCTCGCTGAACACCGGCACACCGATGCGATCACCGAGGGTGCGCAACTGTTCGACGGCAGCCGGTCTCTGCAGGTCGGCACCGATCAACAGCGGGTTGCGGCCCTGGGCCTTGAACCAACGGGCCAACTTGGCGGCAGCGGTCGTCTTGCCCGACCCCTGGAGGCCCGCAAGAAGCACGACCGTGGGCGGCCTGGACGCGTAGGCGAGCCGCACGGTCTCACCGCCGAGCACGGCCGTCATCTCGTCGAGCACGATCCTGACCACCTGCTGGCCGGGATTCAGCACCCCACCCAGCTCGGCGCCGAGTGCCCGCTCCCGGATCCGGCGCTGGAACGTGCGGACCACCTCCAGGTTCACGTCCGCTTCCAGCAGGGCCACCCGGATCTCGCCCAGGATCTCATCGATCTCCTCCGGACCGAGCCTCCCCCTGCCGCGGATTTGACGCAGAATCCGGTCGAACCGTACGGTCAGGCCGTCGAACATGCCCCGCTCCGGTCGTCGTCGTCCAGGTCGAAGAGGGCGTCCACGAACTCGGCGGGATCGAAGTCGACGAGGTCTCCCGGACCTTCGCCCACCCCCACCAGCTTCACGGGAATGCCGAGAGCCTCCTGGACCGCCACCACGATTCCACCACGGGACGACCCGTCCAGCTTGGTGAGCACCACGCCGGTGACGCCGGCCGCCTCGGTGAACCTGCGGGCCTGCACGAGGCCGTTCTGGCCGGTCGTGGCATCCAGCACCAGCAGCGTCTCCGTCACGGTGCCCGCGCCCTTCTCCGCGACCCTGCGCACCTTGCTCAACTCGTCCATGAGGTTGCCGCTGGTGTGGACGCGTCCGGCGGTGTCGGCCAGCACCAGGTCGGCCCCACTGGCAGCGGCGTGCTCGACGGCGTCGAACACCACCGAACCGGGGTCTGCTCCCTCGGCACCGCGGACGACCGACGCACCGGCCCGCTCGCCCCACAGCTCCAACTGGTGGACGGCAGCGGCGCGGAAGGTGTCGCCCGCAGCGAACACGACCTTCTTCCCGGCCTCCACCTGCCTACGCCCCAACTTGCCGATGGTGGTGGTCTTGCCCGCACCGTTCACGCCTACGAAGAGCCACACGCTGGGCGCACCGCCCGACGCCAGCCCGCGGTCGGCGGCCCCGAGCCGCGTGACCAGCTCTTCCTTCAACAGGTCCAGCACGACCTCGGGGCGGTCGACGGCGAGCGAGTCGGCACGTTCACGTACCCGTCGGAGAAGGTCAGCTGTCGTAGCCACGCCGACGTCGGCGAGGATGAGGGCGTCCTCCAGGGCGTCCCACGCCGCGGCGTCCACGACGGCCCCGGAGCGGACACCGCCGAGGTGGCCGGCGAAGGCATCACGGGCTCGGCCCAGTCTGGAACGGAGGCTCATGGCCGGCGCAGCCTACCTGTGGGCGATTTTGGACCGTCCTATTCGAGGAACTCGTCGAGGGCGCCGAGCTCTACCACCGTGCTGAGGCGTTCGCCGTCGCGGATGAACTCGAGCGTCACGGTCATGCCAGGTAGGCGGAGTTGGATGTCGGCCCGCAGCGTGTCCATGGCCCCGATCGGCCTCCCGTCCGACGCAACGATGAGGTCGTCCGTCGACAGTCCCGCAAGGTCGGCCGGCGAATCCGGAGTCACCTCGACTATCGAGGCGCCGGCCCGGCCGTCGGTCAGCGATTCGCCCCTGATGCCGAGCCAGGCCGTACCGACCGGTTCGCCCGCCAGGAGGCGCTCGGCCACCAGCACGACCGTGTCGCTCGGCAGGGCGAACCCCACCCCGATGTTGGCCGTCAGAAAGCCCTCGGTCCGGATCGAGGTGTTCATGCCGATCACACGGCCGGACCGGTCGGCCAACGGGCCACCGGAGTTCCCGGGGTTGATCGGCGCATCGGTCTGGATCATCGACACACCGGCGCAGAGAGCACTGGTATCACCCCCCACCTGGCAGCCGTAGGACGGCACCACCCGCCCCAGGGCGCTGATGATGCCGGCCGTCACCGTCCGGTTCAGGTCGAAGGGGCTGCCGACGGCCACCGCTGTCTGGCCCACCCGGAGGGCGTCGCTGGGGCCGAAGACCGCCGGGACCAGGCTGTCGTCGGAGTCGGCCAGCAGCAGCACGGCGACGTCGCGGCGGATGTCGGCCCCGACCACCGTGGCCTCGACCCGCCTGCCGCTCGGCAGGGTGACGATCACGTCGACGGAATCGCCCACCACGTGGGCGTTCGTGACTATGTGGCCCTCGTCGTCGAACGCTATGCCCGACCCCTGGCCCACGCCCGGGTCCGTGACGAGCACCACCGACGGCGTGACGGCCTCTGCAACGGCGACTACGGGCTCCGGGCCACCTTCTTTCACCCGTGCGTCGGCTATCAGCTGCCGGACCATCGACTCGATGTCGGAGTCCGACATGCCAGCCGCCTCGGCTATGAGGGCCCCCACTAGGACCTCGATCTCCTCGGGAGACAGCGTTGACGAGCTGGCCACCAACCTGTCGACCAGTGCCCCGACGATCAGCGCCGACTCGGAGGTGTCCGACTCCGGGGCCTCCTGTACGGCCTGCACGTTCTGTGGGCCGCGGACCAGCCAGCCGATGGCCACGCCTGCGACGAGCAGGCCGACGACGGTCGCCGCGATGCCGGCCGTGACGCCCACGGGTCGCCTTCCGGGGTCAGGGGGCGGATCGTCAGCCGGCTCTGCCACCAACCCGTGAGTTGGACCAGCCTCAGGCTCCGGAGCCCCTGCATCCCCGTCGGCCTCGCTGAAACCATCCACGGACAGAACCTAGACGCCATCCGTCCGTATACCTACGCGAACGGCACGCCGACCGAAACCGTTGCAGGCCCCATGTGGGACCGGGCGGATCGCCACCCCGGGCAGTGCCTCAGGCTTCCAGGAACCTGGGCAACCACACGGTGAAGGTCGAACCGATCCCGACCGTGGACCGCACAGTCACCTGCCCACCGTGGCCCTCGGCGATCTGACGCACGATCGCCAGCCCCAGGCCGGAACGCCCGGCCTCCCGGGCCGAGACCCTGTCACCCCGCCAGAACCGCTGGAACACGCGCTCCTGCTCATCGGGGCCCAACCCCGGTCCGTCGTCGAGCACGGACATCCA
>DQOF01000001.1 GCA_015658775.1 Acidimicrobiia bacterium
CCGCGCCGGTGAGGTCCACGCGCTCCTTGGGGAGAACGGTGCCGGCAAGAGCACACTCATGAAGGTCCTCTTCGGGCTCTACAGGCCCGACTCCGGCGAGGTCCGTATCGGGGGCCGGGAATCCCGGATCACCTCGCCGGCAGAGGCGATCGAGGCCGGTGTGGCCATGATCCACCAGCACTTCATGCTGGTTCCGACGCTGACGGTGGCGGAGAACGTCGCCCTGGGACTCGTTGACAACGGTGTTCTCCTCAACACCAGCGACGTTGCCGACCGGATCAGCGACCTGTCTGTCCAGTACGGGCTGGCGGTGGATCCCTCGTCATATGTCTGGCAGTTGGCTGTGGGGGAGCGCCAGCGCGTCGAAATTCTGAAAGCCCTTTACCGCGATTGTCGGCTGCTGATCCTGGACGAGCCCACGGCCGTCCTCACCCCGGGTGAAGTCATCGAGTTGTTCGTCATCCTCCGTCAGATGGCCGACGATGGGCGCGGACTCATCTTCATATCCCACAAGCTGGACGAGGTCCTGGACCTGTCCGATCGGATAACGGTGATGCGCGACGGCAGGGTGACGGGCGAGACCACTGCCGGGGTCACGTCGAAGGTCGAGCTCGCACGGATGATGGTGGGCCGGCCGGTGCAGATGGCGCCCGACAGGCCGGAGGTAGACCTGGGAAGGCAGCGGCTCTCGATCAGGAATCTGCGGGTGGAGAGCGACCGTGGAACTACGGCGGTGGATGACTTCAACCTGGAGGTGAGGGCCGGAGAGATCGTCGGAATCGCCGGGGTCTCCGGGAACGGTCAGCGCGAACTGGCCGAGGCCATTGCCGGTCTCCGGCCGGTCATTGGGGGAACGGTGCACATCGATGGCGCCGACGTGACCGGATTCCACCCCAGCCGGGTGCGTGGTTCCGGGCTGGCCTTCGTCCCGGAGGAACGCATGCGTGACGGCGTCGTCGGCGACTTCACCGTTGCCGAGAACCTGATGCTCGTGGACCACGATCGGGAGCCCTTTTGCAGACGCGGCGTGTTGAGGCTCAGGACGATCTCCAGGCACTGCGGTGACCTTGTCGGCCGTTTCGACGTGAAGACCCCGTCGCTGTCGACGCCGACGCGGAACCTGTCGGGCGGCAACATCCAGAAGCTCATCCTGGCCAGGGAACTCTCGGGCAGTCCCGGCGTCCTGCTCGCAGCCCAGCCCACCCGCGGCGTCGACATAGGAGCAGCCGAGTACATCCACCGACAGTTGATCGAGGAGCGGAGTCGGGGCACGGCCGTTCTCGTCATCTCCGAGGACCTCGACGAGGTAATGATCATCGCCGACCGCATCGCCGTCATGTTCGAAGGCCGCCTGATAGGGATACTCGACCGAGAGGATGTCACGGTCGAGCAGGTCGGCCTCCTGATGGCCGGTAGCGTCGCCTAGCCACCGGCGGCGGGGCCCCGAACGGGTCAGTCGGAGTGGAGCGGCCTGCCCGCCAGGCCCTGGGCCGCCTCGGCGATGGCCTCACCGAGGGTCGGGTGGGCGTGGATGGTTCCCGCCACATCCTCAACGGTTGCGGCCGTCTCCACGGCCAGTGCCGCCTCGCCGGCCAACTCGGCCACGTGTGACCCGACGGCCTGTATGCCCAGGACTGTTCCCACACCGTCGGCCACCACGGTGACGAAGCCCTCTGTGTCTCCGAGGGTGTGGGCGCGCCCCGAAGCGCTGAACGGGAACCGGTGGGCGTAGGCATCGAGGCCGGTGGCACGGACCTCCGCCTCGCTGAGGCCGACGGTCATCACCTGGGGATCTCCGAAGACGACCATCGGCACACACGTCGGGTCGAAGGCGTTGGGCCTGTCGCAGGCGGCATCCACCGCAACCTCGGCCTCGGCGGTGGCCTTGTGGGCCAGGGCCGGTCCCGCGGTCAGGTCACCGATTGCGAACACCGTGTCGGTTGCCCGGCGCTGCGGATCCACCATGACGAGGCCGTGTTCGTCTACGGACGCGCCTGTTACGGCGATGCCGACGGTGTCGCTGTTGGGCCGCCTGCCCACCACCACGGCGACCGTGTCGGCCGGGAGGACGGCCTCGCCACCGGGGCCCGTCACCCGCAGGCCATCGTCCTCGATGCCAAGAGCCTTGTGGCCGCAGAAGAGGCCCACGCCTAGCCGACGCAGACCGCGGGTGACTGACCGGCTGATGCGGTCGTCGAAGCCGGGGAGCACCCGATCCTCGGCCTCCACGATCGTGACCCGGCTACCCAGCTTGGCGAAGGCACACCCCAGTTCGACTCCGACGTAGCCGCCGCCCACCAGCACCAGCTCGTCGGGCAGCACGTCGGCGAACAGCAGGTCGGCGGACCCGACCACCCGCCCACCGTCCAGCGGCAGGTCAGGCAACCCGATCGGCCGGGAACCGGTGGCGACCACGGCGTGGCGGAACTCCAGGTGCTCGACCGTCGCACCGTGCTCGACGGCCACACGGTTGGGCCGGCTGAAGCGCGCCTCGCCATGCAGGACCGTGACCCCGGCGCGGTCCAGCAGGCGCTCGACGCCACCGGTCAGGTCAGCCACGATCCCGGTCAGGTGCTCCCGTACCGCAGCCATGTCGAGGCTGGTGGTGGCGGACACGCCCCAGCCGGCCACCCGACCCGGGAAGGCGACGGCGTCGGCCACCTCGATCAGCGCCTTGGATGGGATGCATCCCACGTTCAGGCAGACACCGCCGAGGGAGTTGCGCTCGACCAGGGTGACCTGACGCCCCAGACGGGCACCGTGCAGTGCGGCGGCGTAGCCACCCGGGCCACCCCCTATGACGAGCAGGTCGACCGAGGACGCGATCTCCCCGACGACCACGGCCGCCTCAGCCCCCTACGAGCAGCCTCAGCGGCTCGAGCAGGTCCTCGGTTATGGCACGCCTGAAGGCCGACGACAGGTCTCCGTCGATGAGCCGGTGGTCGGCGCCCAGCACAATCGGAAGGGTGGGTCTGGCCACGACCTCGCCGTCCACCACGAGTGGACGGTCGGCGATCGCGCCCAGCCCCAGGATCGCCGCCTGGCCCGGAACGATCAGAGGAGTGGCCCAACGGCCACCCAGGGAGCCGTAGTTGGTGATCGTGAACGTGCCCCCGGCCAGGTCGGCCGCGGTCAGGGTGCCGTCGCGGCCGCGGGAGGCCAGGTCGGCGATCGCCCCGGCCAGGTCGAACAGGTCCAACAGGTCGGCGTCGCGGACCACCGGTACGACCAGGCCGGAGTCGGTGGCAACTGCTATTCCAAGGTTGACCGAACCGTGGACGATGATCGACTCGCCCGGGCTTCCCTCGATGCACGCGTTGACCATTGGGAACAGGCGGAGCGCCCTGGCCGCGGCAGCGGCGGCGATCGTCAGGGGGGTGACCGAGGAGGCGCCGGGACGGTCCATCCCCCGGAGGCGGCGCCTGAAGTCCACGAGCATGGAGGCGTCGATCTCGTCCATCGAGTGGATGTGCGGAACCTCGCTCCACGACCGGGCCATGTTGCGGGCCACCACGCCGCGGACCCCCCGTAGAGGGTGTCTGCCAGGGAACATCCGGCCCAGGTCGGCCGCCGGCCTCGCATGGTCTGCACTGTCGGCAGCGGTCCCCGCCGGGGCCGAAGCGGCCCTGACATCCTCCGCGGCGATCCGGCCACCGGGTCCGGAGCCGGTGAGGGCGTTCAGGTCCACGTCCAGGTCGCGGGCCAGCTTCCGGGTGGACGGGGCCGCCTTCACGCGACCCGGCACGCCGGCACCCGGTTCCACGACATCAGTCGGCCTAGGCGCCGGCACGACGTCTGCGGTGCTCCCGTCAGGGGCATCCGTGGGTTCAGCCGGTTCCGAGCCGTCGTCCAGCTCGATGAGCACCTCGCCGACCGTCAGCCGGTCGCCCTCGGCCGCTCCCAGCCTGATGACCGTCCCGGCGACCGGTGACGGCAACTCGGAACTGGCTTTGTCCGTGAGCACCTCGACAAGAGCCTGATCGCGAGACACCACGTCTCCGGGGGCGACCAGCCACTCGACGATCTCGGCCTCCTCGAGGCCCTCTCCGATGTCGGGCAGCCTGAACAGGAACGACATGCCGATCAGGCCGAGTCGAGGACGCGCCGGATCGCGGCGATGATCCGGGCCTCGTCGGGCACGTAGAGGTCCTCGAGCCTGCCGACCGGGTAGGGCACGTCGTAGCCGGACACCCGGACGACCGGCGCCTCCAGCGACCAGAAGCACTCGTCGACGATCGTGGCGACGATCTCAGAGGCGAAGCCGGAGGTCTCCGGCGACTCCTGGACGACCACGGCCCTGCCGCAGTGGCACACGGCTTCGGTGATCGCCTCAACGTCGAGGGGCACGAGGGTGCGCAGGTCCAGCACGCCGACCGAGAGGCCCTCACCGCGCAGCGTGTCGGCGGCCCTGCAGGCCAACTCGACCTGGTAGCTCCAGGCGATGACCACGACGTCGTGGCCCCGGCGGGCGGCACGTGCCACACCCAGCGGAACCACGTGTTCCCCGTCGGGCACCGGGCCCCGGATGCCCCTGTATCCCCTCAGCGGCTCCAGGAACAGAACCGGGTCGGGCTCGCGGATGGACGCGGCCAGGAGGCCCTTGGCGTCGTCGGCCGTCGCAGGCATCGCGATCTTGAGGCCGGGAATGTTCGCGAACTGTCCCTCGAGCGAATCGGAGTGCAGTTCCGGGGTGCGGACACCGCCGCCGAACGGCGCCCTGATGGTGATGGCCGGCTCGAAGCGACTCCGTGTCCGGTAGCGCAGCCGTGCCACCTGGCCCGCCAACTGGTGCATGGCCTGGTACGAGAACCCGAGGAACTGGATCTCGGCTACCGGGACCAGGCCGGCTATGGCCAGGCCGACCGTCGCACCGGCGATTACCGCCTCCGATATCGGCATGTCGACCACACGCCGGTCGCCGAACTTCTCGACCAGCCCCTCCGTGGCCCGGAAGACGCCCCCGTTTCGTGCCACGTCCTGGCCCAGCAGCACCACCCTCTCGTCCCGCTCCATCTCAGCGTGGAGGGTCTCGTTGATGGCCTGCACCATTGTGAGGTCGCTCGTGCCGCCGGGGCCGTCTGAGGCTGTGCCGCTCATCGTTCCGACCCCCCTGTGAGGTCGGCCCGCTGACGGGCGAGGCGTGGCGTGTCGGTCGCGTAGCAGTGGTCCAGGAGGGATCCGGGGGCGAGCGGCTCGGCCCTGGCCCGGTCGAGGGCCCGGTCGAGCAGTTCCAGGGCCTCGACCTCTGTCGCCTCCTGGGCGCCGTCGTCCCACAGGCCGCGGTCCTCGAGGTATCCACGGAGGCGCAGCAGCGGGTCGTCGCGTCTGGCCGCCTCGAGGTCCTCGGCAGGCACGTACCGGGTGGGATCGTCGGCGGTGGTGTGTGCTCCGAGCCGGTAGAGGGTGGCCTCGATGAGGGTGGGGCCCCTGCCGGCCAAGGCACGGGAACGGGCCTCGTCGACGGCGTCGTACACGGCCGAGGCGTCGTTGCCGTCGACGAGGACGCCGGGAATGCCGAACGCGGCCGCCTTGGCGGCGAAGGAGTCTGCCGCGGTCTGGAGGTGCACGGGCGTGGATATGGCCCACTGGTTGTTCACGCACAGCATGATCACGGGCGCTCCCAGGACGCCGGCGAGGTTGCCCGCCTCGTAGAAGTCACCCTCGGAGCTGGAGCCGTCGCCGAAGAACGCCAGCGCCACCCCCGGTTCGTCGCGGAGCGTCATACCCCATGCGATGCCGACGGCATGGGGTATCTGGGTGGCCAGCGCGATCTGGTTGGGCAGCACACGGATCGGCTCCGGGATGTGGCCGCCGGCCGGGTGTCCCAGGTTGTAGAGCATGAAGCGTTCGAGGATCTCGGGGCCGTAGCGACGCAGCCCCAGTGGCTCCCGGTACTGGGGGACCACCCAGTCGTGTTCGGGGTCCAGGGCGTGGGCGGCGCCCACGATGGTGGCCTCGTGGCCGTCGATCGGGGCGACGGTACCGACCTGGCCCTGGCGTTGCAGGTTCCAGAGCCGACCGGCCTGGGTGCGGGCGATCAGCATGTCGACGAAGATGTCCCGCAAGCGGGCGTCGGACGGTGCGGTCATCGGCCCTCCTCGGTGGCTCGGTCGGGCTACCGGGACCGGGTACCGGCAGTGTGAGTGGGACGTGGGTGACGCTAGCCGCGGACCGGTGGTGGGACACCGGTCACAGGTGTCGGATGTCACTGGAAAACAGGTCGGTATGACGGGTATCGGACAGGTCGCTATCGCTAATGTTGTGTTCACAGCGGCTCCGGATCCCCCTCCCGGAGCCTGCAACCTCCAGCCAGATCCTCCCCCGGATCGACGGTTGAGAGATACCGCATGTCCCGCCCACCCCCCCCGGGCGGGGCATGCGACGTTTTGGCGCGAAGCCGCCCGCTCCGGCGACTGGACATGCGGCGGGACCTGCCGGCCGCCGCATCGGCAGCCGATGCCGTGACCTCCTAGGCTCGCCCGCCTACACCCAGGCCCGGTCGGAACCCGAGCGGGCTTCGGGGTGGCCGGCAGAGCCGAGGGGAAGAGGGAAAGTGGCGCAGAACCGACGTGACCAGATCCGCATGACCGAGCAGGAGGTCGTCGCGTTCATCGAGGAGCAGAAGAGCCTCCAGGTGGCGTGCCTGGGCCGCGACGGAAGTCCCCACCTCTCCACGCTCTGGTTCGGCGTCATCGACGGGAAGTTGGTGTTCGAGACATACACGCGGTCCCAGAAGATCGTGAACCTGCGTCGTGATCCGCGCATCACCGTGCTGCTCGAGGACGGGCTCGAGTACGAGCGCCTGCGCGGTGTGATGATCAAGGGCACAGCGACCCTGGTGGATGACGAGAAGGGTCTCCACGACCTCGCCCGTGCAGTCGTGGAACACAACCAACCCGGACTGGATCCCGATCTGCTGGATGTCGCTGCGGCCCATCTCACGGTCAAGCGCACCGGCGTCATGGTCGAACCCCACAAGGTGGTCTCATGGGACCACACCAAACTGGCGGACCTCCACTGAGTGTCGGAACGAGCCGCGTCGGACCCGACCTAGCATGAGCGCAATGGATGCCCTCTTCGCAGTCCAGGACGAGGACACCATCGTCGGCCAACTGGGACACCGACACGCACATCTGTCCGAGCGTCGGGACCTGGCCGACGCCGAGGCTGCACGTGCCGCCACGGCGGCCGAGGTCGATGACCTCAAATCGGCACACCTCGACCTCTACAGGCGCCAGCGTCGCTACGAGGGCGAGGTGACGGCCGTCGAGGATCGCCTCGCCGAGTTGGACGGCATGCTCTACGGAGGTTCCGTCACGTCTCCCAAGGAGGCCGTCGCCCTCCAGAACGAGATCGGCCATCTCAGGCAGCGCCTCGACAGCCTCGAGGGAACCGTGCTCGAGACCATGGAGGAACTCGAACCGGTCGACAAAGCGCTCGCCGAGTTGAGCACCCGTGCCGGGACCGAGGAGGAGTCGATCGCGACCTGCCGATCCGCCCTGCTGGCTGCCGAGTCGACGGTGGACGGCGAGGTTGCCGAGGCAGAGGAGCGTCGTGTACTCGCAGCGGGCGACGTGCCGACAGAGGTGCTCGCCAGGTACGAGTGGGCGCGGATCTCATTCGGCGCCAGCGCTGTCGTGCACTTCGCCGGAGGCGACTGCAACGGATGCCCGTACTCGATGCCCGCCGTCGAAGCCGATCGTGTGCGTGCACTGGATGTGGGCACGCTGGCCGAGTGCAGCGAGTGCGGTCGCCTGGTGGTCCGCTGACCCGTGCTCGTCTGGTTCATCGTCGGATCGCTGGTGGCCGTCTCACTGGTGTTCGACAGCCCGGCACTGGACCACCGGTTCGTGGCCGCGGGAGCGGTGTTGCCGGTTGCCGAAGGCCTGGTGGGTGGACCCTGGCTCCTCCACACGCTGGTCGCGGGCGTTGCGGTCCTGGCGGTCGTGATGCTGCTGACCCGTGGGAGACGCCCCGGGCGCCAACGGTGGCTCGGCGTGCCGATCGGCATGTTCATCCATCTCGTCTTGGACGGGACCTGGACCGACACGGGGCTGTTCTGGTGGCCCGTGGCAGGCATGGATGAACTGGGGGGGTCGGTCGTCCCCGAGTTCGCCCGGCTGCCCGGCACCCTGCTGCTCGAGGCACTGGGCCTCCTCGTCGGGGCATGGGCGTGGCGTCGGTTCGGAATGTCCGACCCGTTGAATCGCCGGAGGTTCTGGTCTGAGGGCCGACTGGTGGGAATCGCCGGACAGGCCGGCCACGAGAACGACCGGCGGGGCTCCTGATGCTCCATGTCGTCCGTCACGGCCGGACCGAGGCCAACGCGGCCGGCCTGCTGCTGGGCCTCCTGGACCCCGACCTGGATGCCCTGGGCATCCGCCAGGCCACAGCGGTCGCCGCGGCCATCGGGCCAGTCGACCGCGTGGTGTCGAGCCCCCTCCTGCGTGCGGTCAGGACCGCCGAGGCGTTCGGGCTCGACGTGAAGACCGACGACCGCTGGCTGGAATTGGACTACGGCGACCTGGACGGCACGTCCGTCTTCGACGTGCCCTCATCCACATGGGTGCAGTGGCGTGCCGACCTGGACTGGGCCCCGCCCGGCGGTGAGTCGCACGCGGCCCTGGGGGAGCGTGTCAGGTCCGCATGCGAGGACCTGCTCGCCGAGGCGGCCGGGAGCGAGGTGGTGGTCGTAACCCACGTGTCGCCGATCAAGGCCGCCCTGGCCTGGGCCCTCGGCGTCGGAGACGAGATCGCCTGGCGCTGCTTCGTGGCACCGGCCTCGGTGCTGCGCATCGCCGTCGGCCCGGGCGGGCCGACGGTGCAGTCGTTCAACGACGTGGCCCACCTCGGCGCCCTCTGATCCCGCCCTCTGATCCCGCCCTCTGATCCCGGAACCAGACCCGGAAGGCGGTCCAGCGGACGGCCTACTCGTGGTCGCTGATGCCACTCGAGGTCGGAGGTGTGAACCCGTCTGGCCAGATGGTGGATTCGTCGTGTCGGATGCCGTCCAGGGTTGCGCCGTCCAACTGGGCTCCCGACAGGTCGGCGCCCACCAGGTCGGCGAGGCTGAGGTCGACCGAGATGAGTGAGGCGCCCTTCAGGATGGCGCCGGTGAGGTTGGCCGCATGCAGGACGGCGCCGTTCAGGACGGCGCTGCGCATGTCGGCGCCGCCGGCGAAGGCGCCGGTGAGGTCGGCCTCGCGCATGCATGTGCGGGTGAGGGACGCCCCGGCCAGGGTCGCTGCTCCCAGCAGAGCACCGCTCAGGTCGGCTGCCGTCAACCATGCGCCGCTCAGGTCGGCGCTGCGGAGGTCGGTGCCGGCCATTCGGGTGCTTCCCATCCATGCCCGACTCAGAACCGTC
>DQOF01000209.1 GCA_015658775.1 Acidimicrobiia bacterium
CCTGTGGTCGTGTTCTTCACGATCGGGGCGGGCGTGCCGGATGACGATCAGTTCCACAGACTGAACCTAGGTGCGCTCCGCCCCGACCGACCAACCGGATCAGCCGACGAGCAGCACGACGGCGATCCCCGCCAGCAGGACGCTCGATGCGCGGATCAGCCGGCAGCGACCCCGGTCGCCGAGCCGACCCCCGAAGGTGCCGGCCAGCAGTGCCAGGGCCGCGTGCCAGATGGCCGAGGCCAGCAGCACGCCGGAGATGAACAGGGGCAGGCCGCCGTCCAGCAGGATCGAGTCGGGCAGGGCGAGGACCAGGCCGGCCCAGGACGCCAGCGCCATGGGGTTGCACAGGCCCACGATCAGCAGGGTCGGGGCGGGACGGCGGATGCGGGCGACCGTCGCACGGGCCGACTCGGTCCGGAAGATGCCGATCCACGCCATGGCGAGCAGGGTCACTCCCAGCACCACCTCGACGATCCTGAGAGGTCCGTCGCCGAGGTCTGCGAGCGCCCCTGCGGCGCCGGCTGCCATGGGGAGCATCAGGATGTCGGCCGTCACGACGCCGCCGGCGCCGGCCAGTGCCGCCCTGCGGCCGCGTTCGGTGCCGATGCCCATTATCGCGATCGACACGGGGCCGATCGGTGCCACCAGTGTTATCCCGCTTAGGAATCCGAATACGAGGACCATGACCGAAGTATGGAGGGCGTATGACCCTAGAAGCTCTTGATATATCCGGTAAGACTCGTAAGAAGCGATAATATCTATGGTTATGGATGAGATCGACCGCAGGATACTTCAGGAACTGGTTATGGACGGCCGCCTCAGCGTCACCGAGTTGGCAGACCAGGTCTCGCTCAGCCTCTCGGCCACGTCGCAGCGCCTGCGACGGCTGGTGGACGGAGGGGCAATAGAGCGATTCACGGTGAGGCTGGACCCGGCCACGGTGGGGCGGCCCATCGACGCCCTGGTCGACCTGCGCCTACCGGCCGACCTGTCGTTCAGCGGAATAGACGAGGGGATCCTGGCCCTCCCCGAGGTGGTCGACGCCGTCCACCTGACCGGTCGATTCGACTACCAGGTGCGCCTGCACTGTCGCACGATCAACGAGCTGGACACCATCCTGCGTGACTTCAAGCAGTCGTTTGGGGTCGAGGAGACCTCCACCAGGGTGGTGCTGAGCACCGTGGCGGGCTTCCCGAGGCAGCCCACCCCGGCCTGATCCCTGGCTTGATGGGGCCTGGCCGGTTGTGTAGGTGGCCGGCGCTGTGGGGTCAGCCAGGGTCGAGGCGGTATACGCCACCTGCCAGGGAGAGCACGTAGACGGTCCCGTCGTCGGCGCGGGCGAAGGAGACCGGCAGGTCCACAGCGGCACCCAGGTCGCGGGCATCCCAGCTGGCGGCACCGTCGGGAACCAGGGCCCGGATCCGACCGTCGCACAGGTCGCTGAACAGGAACGCCCCCTCGAGGCCGGGGAGGAGGCCGAGGCTGCCACCCCGGACGACCACTCCACCGGTGACCGAGCAGCGCGCACCCTCGTTCGGGTACTCGTGGACGGGTGGCACGTGACCGTCGGGCTCGGGGCCGTCGAACCCGACACTGCCCTCCATGGCCGCCCAGCCGAAGTCGGCACCCGAATCGACCTCGTCGCCCGGCAGCAAGTCGATCTCCTCGACCCGATCCTGGCCGACGTCGGCTATCCAGAGGTCGCCGCTGACCGGGTCGAGGTCGAACCGCCACGGGTTCCGCAGGCCGAAGGCCAGGATCTCGGGCCGCGTGCCGGCCTCTCCCCCGTCGGCGAAGGGGTTGTCCGCGGGCAGGGTGTAGGCCGAGTCCCCGTCGGGAGTGGGATCGATGCGTAGCAGGGCGCCCAGCAGAGTGGTCCGGTCCCGACCGTGGCCGTGCGGGTCGCCGCCGGACCCGCCGTCTCCGAAGCCGATCAGCAGACGACCGGCCGGATCGACCAGCACATGGCCGCCATTGTGGTTGCGGTAGGGCTGGTCGACGGTGAGCAGGAGGCGCGGCTGGTCGGCGGACAGGCCGTCGGCCGCAACCCGGTAGGCGACGATCCGGCTACGCCACCCGGTGTCGGTGAAGGAGACGTACAACTCGTCGCCGGTGGGCGACACGGCCAGGCCGAGCAGGCCGCCCTCTCCGGAGGTGGTGACCTGGGCGTAGATGTCCAGAAGCGGCTCTCCGGCCACGAGCGATCCGTCACCGGCGACCGTGATCGGCAGGACCCGGCCGGCCCTCTCGGCAAGGAGCAGGCCCTCGGTGCCGGGGCGGGGCACGAGAGCCATGGGAGTGTCAAAGCGTCCTACCTCCGTGGCCATCAGTGGTTCAGGGGTGACGGTCGTGGTTGTTGTCGGGGCCGTAGTGGTGGTTGTTGTCGGGGCCGTGGTGGTCGGGGGTGGTGTGGTTGTCGTCGTGGGTGCCGTGGTGGCTGGAGGTGCCGTGGTGGCTGGAGGTGCCGTGGTGGTTGGTGCCTCCACGGTCGTCGTGGGCGCGCTTGTGGTGGTTACTGCGAGGGCCGTTGTCGGCGCCAGGGTCGGTAGAGCCGGTACGTCCGGTCCAGCACTGCACGCCCCGGCCACCAGTGCGGCAACCAGCACTCCGGCGATCAGGCGCATCCGCAGAGTCTGTCAGCCCGGGTGGCGCCGGACCTGCCTGTGGGCCGGTGCTCGGAATAGATTGCCCATCATGACTCGACTCAAGGTCGGGGTCGTCCTCCGGCCCCAGGCGACAACCGTGGAGGCGCTGCGGAGCGCATGGACTGAAGCAGACGTGATGGGCGCGGACTCCATCTGGGTCTGGGACCACTTCTTCCCACTGTCGGGCGACATGGACGCCGAGCACTTCGAGGGCTGGACGCTCCTCTCGGCCATGGCCGCCGACACCAGCACGGCCATGGTCGGTGCCATGGTGACCTGCAACAGCTACCGCAACCCCGAACTGCTGGCCGACATGGCAAGGACCCTCGACCATGTCAGCGGTGGCCGGGTCTACCTGGGCGTGGGCTCCGGATGGTTCGAGCGCGACTACGACGAATACGGTTACGAGTTCGGTACGGCCGGCACCCGCCTGCGTCAACTGGAGGCCGACCTCCCCCGGATGAGTTCGCGTCTGGCGAAGGTGAACCCGCCGCCGGTAGGGCGACTGCCGCTGCTGATCGGGGGAGCGGGCGAGAAGGTCACCCTCCGCCTGGTGGCGGAGTACGCCGACGCCTGGAACACCTTTGGACCTCCGGAGAACTATCAGCGGCTCTCAGCGGTGCTCGACGACTGGTGTGGGAAGGTCGGGCGCGACCCGACCGAGATCGAACGGACCGTCTCCGTGCAGGTAGACGACGTCGACGGCGTAGGTCGCTACATCGAGGCCGGGGCTGAGCATGTGATCGTGGGCTTGGCCTCGCCATTCGACCTCGACCCGCTGGCCTCCCTCATTGCGCAGCGCGACGAGGCGAACGGGGTGGTATGAGGTTCGTCACCTACAACATCCAGTACTCGAAGGGGAGGGACGGCAGCCACGATCTCGGGCGGATAGCCGACGCCGTCGACGGAGCCGACGTCATTTTCCTGCAGGAAGTCGTGCGCAACGTCGACGGGGTCCCCGACCTGGACCAGCCGTCTACTCGAGTGGCTTGCGGAACTTCAGGGAGGTGACCCCGTAGCG
>DQOF01000017.1 GCA_015658775.1 Acidimicrobiia bacterium
CCGGCTGGCGGCCCGAGCCTAATCAGCGCATGGTGGCATGGCCCCATGCGGACCGGCATGGCCCCAGCCGGACCGGCAGGGTGCCTCAGGCCCGCCGGCGGATCAGCGTGACGCCGTCGCCGACCGTGAGCAGCACTACCTCGACCCGGTCGTCGTCGGCCACTCGCTCGTTGAACTCGACGAGGGCGGCCGTGTCGGCGTCGCCCCCCGCCCGGTCGTCCACGACCCGACCCGACCAGAGGACGTTGTCGACCGCGATGAGCCCGTGGGGCGAGAGGCGGGGAACCAGCTCGCCGTAGTAGTCGAGGTAGCCGGTCTTGTCGGCGTCGATGAACGCGAAGTCCACGACGCGGTCGTCCGGTAGGGCCCGCAGGGTGTCGATGGCCGGGGCGATCACGAGGTCGATGCGGTCGGCGACCCCCGCCATGGCCCAGTGGCGGCGGGCCATGGCCGTCCACTCCTCGGAGACGTCGCAGCAGAGCAGGCGCCCGCCCTCGGGCAGGGCCCTGGCGATGGCCAGCGACGAGTAGCCGGTGAAGGTCCCGACCTCAACGGCGAACGACGGCCGGACCGCCGACACCAGCATGGAGAGGAACATCCCCTGGTCGGGGGCGATCTGCATGCGGGCCACCGGCCCGAGCTCGGCCGTGGCATCCATGAGCGAGCGCTGCACGTCGTCGACGGGCGTGGTGTGGGAGATCACGTAGTCGTGGACCGCCTCGTCCAGGAAGAAGGAACGCGAGGATGTGCTGTCGGCCATCGTCAGACCGTAGCCATCCGGCCCGTGGATGGCCGCAACCCGGCCGCCACTAGCATCCGGGTCCGTCGGCCAGGGAATCGGACACAGAGTCGGCTCGGGGAGACACCATGACCGCGATTGACACACAGGAGGAGTGGCGGCTCCTCATCGGGGGGGAGTGGGTCGCCCCCGCCGACACCTATGAGATCGTCGATCCCAACACCACGTGTCCGGTCGGGCACGCCCCCGACGCCACGGTCGCGGATGCGGACAGCGCGGTCGCCGCGGCCACCTCGGCCCAGGCGGCCTGGGGCGCCCTGCCGATGGAGGAGCGCTGCGTGTACCTGGCCAGGCTGGCCGACGTGCTGGAAGAGCGGATGGAACAGTGGGTGCCGCTGGTCCAGGCCGAGACGGGCGCCACCCTCAGGGTGGCCGGGACCATGCAGGTGGGTGGGCCGACGATCGACCGGTTCCGCTACTACTCGACTCCCCGTGACATCGACTCGCCCGAGAGGCCGGCCCCGGTCGGTGCGACGGCCCTCGGTCCTGCCGGCCTGGTGGGTGCCATGGTCCACCGTCGCCCGGTCGGCGTGGTGGTGTGCATAACCCCGTACAACTTCCCGATAATCAACGTGGCCGGCAAGATCGCCCCGGCCCTGGCAATGGGCAACACGTGCATCATCAAGCCGGCGCCACAGGACCCGCTGGGCATCCTGCGGCTCGGCGAGGCGATCGTCGAGGCCGGGTTCCCGCCGGGCGTGGTCAACATCCTGACCGCCCGGGGTCCCGAGGTGCCAGCCGCCCTGGTGGCCTCGCCCGATGTGGACATGGTCAGCTTCACCGGCTCGTCGGCGGTCGGGGCGTCCATCTACGCCGCTGGTGCGGCGACCATGACGAGGGTCCTCATGGAGCTCGGCGGCAAGGGTGCGCTCGTCATGACCGAGGACGCCGACGTGGGTTCGGCGGTCGGGGCCGTCGCCAGCGTCTGGGGCTTCCACAGCGGCCAGATCTGCACGGCCCCCACGCGGGTCATCTGCCACCGCAGCATCTACGACCAGACGGTCGAGTCGCTCACGGCCGTGGCCGGGATGCTCAAGGTGGGCGACGCCCTCGAGCCCGACACCCTGGTCGGCCCGCTGGTGTCCGAGCAGCAGCGCGACTCCGTGGAGGCGTTCATCAGGCGTGGCGTGGACGAGGGCGCGGCGCTGGTGTGCGGTGGCGAGCGGCCCGACCTGCCCGGCTATTTCGTCGCACCGACCCTTCTGGCCGACTGCGGTCCGGGGATGCACGTGGTCCGGGAGGAGGCCTTCGGCCCGGTGGTCGTGATCCTGCCCCACGACGGCGACGACGAGGCGGTGGCCCTGGCCAACGACTCCGACTACGGCCTGTTCAGCTACGTGTACGCCGGTGACGCCGCACGTGCGTACCGCATAGGTGCCCGGTTGCGGACCGGCAACGTGGCGCTGAACAGCGTGCAGCCCCATCCCGAGGCTCCGTTCGGCGGCTTCGGGATGTCGGGCATCGGACGCGACCGGGGCCGCTGGGGCCTCGAGGCGTACAGCGAGATCCAGGCCATCTCCTGGCTGGCGTGACCCGGCCTCCGCGACCCCGCCTCCCGGCAACCGGCTCCGTGGGCCCGACGGCTATGGTCGGTCCACCGGACAACCGACCCCGACAGGAGGGGCAGCATGCTCGAGGTAGGCAGTGCCGCACCGGCGTTCTCGGCACCCGATCAGCACGGCAACATGATCACATCGGACGACCTGGCGGGGTCGTGGGTGGCGCTGTGGTGGTACCTGAAGGCGTCGACACCCGGTTGAACGATCCAGGGACAGGGGTTCCGTGATCGAACCCCATCGTTCGCCGAGGTCGGTGCCGTCATCGTGGGCGCCAGCTTCGACACCGTCGAGGAGCAGAAGCGTTTCGCCGACGAGCAGGGCTTCGCGTACTCCCTGCTGTCCGATCCGGACAAGGTCATGGGCGAGGCCTACGAGGCCGTGCGCCCCGATGATGATCCGCTGGCCGCCCTGCCGTACCGCTACTCGTACCTGATCTCGCCCGACGGCACGATCGAAGCGGCCTACGACCTCAACTCGTCCAGGACCCTCGACGAGCACGCCGACGAGGTCCTGGCCGACATTGCGGCCCGTTCCTGAGCCCCGCCTGACCGTCCGTTGAAGCGGTCGGTGCAGGTGTGACCCTCCCGCTGGCGGGCCTCTCGGTCGTCGAGGGCTCCGCCTTCGTCGCGGCGCCTTCGGGTGGCATGACGCTGGCCCAGCTGGGCGCCGATGTGGTCCGCTTCGACCGCATCGGCGGAGGGATCGACCACAGGCGCTGGCCGCTCACCGACGACGGTGTCAGCCTCTACTGGAACGGCCTGAACCGTGGGAAGCGGTCCATCGCCGTCGACCTCTCCGATCCCGAGGTGCAGGACCTGCTGGCCGACCTGATCGCACGGTTCGGCAACTTCCTCACGAACTTCCCGGCCGTGGGCTGGCTGTCGTACGAGAGTCTGAGGGAGCGGGCCGACGACCTGGTGATGGTGGCCATCACGGGCAGCCACGACGGCACCACGGCCGTCGACTACACCGTCAACTGCGCTGTGGGCTATCCGGCGGTGACGGGCCACACCGACGATCCGCGGCCGGTCAACAACGTGGTTCCCGCCTGGGACCTGGTGTGCGGCCAGACGGCGGCGCTGGGGCTGCTGGCCGCCGACCGCCACCGGGTGCTGACCGGCGAGGGCCGGCTGGTCACCCTGGCCCTGGCCGACGTGGCGCTGGCGACCGTGGCGTCGCTCGGCAACCTGGCAGAGGTGGAGGTCAACGGAACAGAGAGAGAGCGTGTGGGAAACGACCTCTACGGCGCCTACGGCAGCGACTTCCCGACCGTCGACGGGCGCCGGGTGATGGTGGTCGCCATCAGCCCCAAGCAATGGCGGGGCCTCCAGGCGGCCACGGGCACGACGGAGGCCGTCGAGGCGCTGGCCGACGACCTGGGGCTGGACTTCGCCGATGAGGGCGACAGGTTTGCTGCCCGTGAGGGCCTGGGAGAGCTCTTCGCCCCGTGGTTCGGCGCCCGGACGCTGGCCGAGGCGGCCGAGGCTCTCGACGGGCACGGGGTTTGCTGGGGCCCCTACCGCACCTTCCGCCAACTGGTCGACGAGGACCCCCGCTGTTCCACGGCCAACCCCCTGTTCTCGATGCTGGACCAGCCGGGTGTGGGCACCCACCTGGTTCCGGGTTCGCCGTTGGCGTTCGGCGGGCCCGACGCCGTCGACCGTGGCGCCGCCACGGCGCCTGCGCTGGGCGAGCACACCGAGCAGGTCCTCGGCGACGACCTGGGCCTGTCACCGGCCGAGGTGGGCGCCCTCATCGACCGGGGTGCCGTGGCCACCGCCTGACCGCCTTGCGGTCAGGCCCCCCAGATGACTACACGCCAGTCGAGTACGTGGGACGTGTGGCCGTCGCGTTCGGCGTCCACCTCGACCCGGACGGCCCTCAGCCGGCCCCCGGAAACCTGACGTTCGTCGAGCAGGGTGTGGTGGCAGGCCAGGATGTCCTCTTCCTGGACCGGACCGGTGTGGTCGCAGGACTGCCAGCCGAGCACGGTGGCGGTGCCGGGCATGAGCCGGTGCATCGAGGCCTGGGCCAGGCCGATCGTGTGGCCGCCGTACACGAGGCGTCGGCCGTCGGGGCCGAGCGTGCCGTCCCGGTGGACCGGGGCCAGGTTCTGGGTCAGCCGCACGAGTTGGGGGGCACCGGTGACGGTGTCGCGCATGTGGTCGGTGCGGCGTTCGCCGATGGGCCAGACCGGATCGTCGGCCGGCTTCAGTGGCGCCGTGTCCCACCCGACCGGCACCCTCTCCATCCAGGAGTCCAGGTCGATGTCAGGGTCGACCTCGCCGAGGTCGTCGTCGTGGCAGGCCTCAGCGTCGGGGTCGCGCACACGCAGCATGGCGCACCGCTCGTACTCGACGACCACGGTCCCGTCGTCCAGGCAGACCGTCCGCATGCCCAGCAGGGCCAGCCCGCGTGCCGGCCTGTCGGGTCGGCGGGTCAGGTCCTTCAGTCCCAGGATCCGGACGGTGGTGTGGAGTGTCTCGCCGTGGCGGACGGGGCGTTGGAGCACCACCCCCCGGTAGAAGAGGTTGGCGATGACCCTCCGGGTGGCGACGGTGCTCTGGCCGATCGACACGTGCATGACCAGTGCGGGGTTGACCAGCGCGCCGGGTCGGCCCGTGACGGCCTCGGCGAGCGGTCGGCTGAGGCAGGTGGCGAGCGGGTCGCCGCACACGGCCTGGTAGACCGCCGCCTCCCCGGGGCCGATGGTGGTGGCCGGTGCAGCCTCGAGCACCTGGCCCACCGCCAGGTCGTCCATGTATGGGCCGGGATCGTCGGCTCTCGCCGGCATCGGGTCGTTCACGTGTCCGAGCATGCCAGCAGCCAACTCACGGCGCCCAGCCAGACCTCCCCGGCCCAGTCCCCACCGGGCCCCCCGACCCCTTGGCCGGCTCTATGTTGCTACCGGGTAGTCATCGTGAACATGCATGTAGTCCCCATATCTCCATCGTCACAGGAGATAGATAGATTCTCTAACAATCATCGCTGAAGCCTGTCCCCGGCCCCGCCGATTTTCTAATATCGCGGCACTTGCACCGGGACACCGTTGCCGGGCGACCTCGAACTCGGGGATCGATCCCGGGGACCAACAAGGAGACATCACCATGTCAATTGCAGCGGCGAATCCGTACGTCGACTGGCAGGCGAGGACCTGGATGGACAAGGGCCTCTGCCGGGGCAGGAGCGACCTGTTCTTCGCACCGTTCGCAGAGCGTCCCGAGGCCCGGGTACGCCGCGAGGTCCAGGCCCGTGATCTGTGCCTGGCCTGTTCGTCCGCGGTCGAGTGCAAGGACTATGCACGCGACAACCGGGAGCTCGGCTACTGGGGTGGCGAGTCCGAGTCGGAGCGGGCGTCGGCAGGCTTCGCTCCGACCACGCCTATCATCGGACGCCGCCAGGTGGCGGCCCAGCGGGCGGCGGCGGCACTGGCCGAGGCCAGTTGAACCGGTTCAGCCGACCCGGCCCTCCGGGGCCCGGCGAACGCCTAGGGGAATATCCCCCGCTGCTGGTAGACGGTCTGGAGCCTGCGTAGCGCCACCCCGTATGCGGCGTCGCGGCGTGAGCTGACCTCCAGTTCCTCACGCAGCTCGCACACCGCGTCGGAGGCCTTCCACAACACCTCGCGGAGCTTGTGGTCGACCTCGTCGATCGTCCATCGCTGGGCCGACCGGTTCTGCAGCCACTCGAAGTACGAGACCACCACGCCGCCGGCGTTGACCAGGATGTCGGGCAGGATTTCGATGCCCCGTTCGGTGAGGATGGCCTCGGCCTCGAGCGTGGTCGGTCCGTTGGCCGCCTCCACGACCACCTTTGCCCTGATGTCGCCCGCGTTCCGGGCCGTGATCTGGTTCTCGATGGCGGCCGGCACCACCAGGTCGGCCTCCACCTTCCAGAAGTCGGCCGGCTCTATCCAGCCGGCGGCGGGGAAGCCGGTGACCGTGCCGTGCTCGGCTACCCAGTCGGTGAGGTCGAAGGCGTCGATTCCGTCCTCGTCGGCGATGGCGCCCCGATGGTCGGCCACGGCCCTGATCTGCGCACCGTGCACCTGAAGCAGCCGGCCGGTGGCGCTGCCCACGTTGCCCCAGCCCTGGATGATCGCCGAGGCACCGGTCAGGTCGAACCCGACCTCGTCGGCCCAGTGCTGGAGGCAGAACACGACGCCCTGTCCCGTCGCCTTCTCGCGACCGGGGCTGCCGCCGGTCTCGAGGGTCTTTCCCGTGACGATCCGCTTCACGTTCTGTCGCTCGGTGGCCCCGGTGGAGTTGGCGTAGGTGTCCATCATCCAGACCATCGCACGTGCGTTGCTGCCAAGGTCGGGTGCCGGAATGTCGTGGTCGGGGCCGATGTTGCTGCCGAGGGCGTGGGTGAACCGGCGTACCACTCGCTCCAACTCGTCGACCTCCAGCGCCAGGGGGTCGAAGGAGATGCCGCCCTTGGCGCCGCCGAACGGGATGTCGCAGAGCGCAGACTTCCACGTCATCCACGCGGCGAGGGCCTTGACCTCGTCCAGGTTGACCGCCGGGTGGAACCTGACGCCGCCCTTGTAGGGCCCCAGGATGTTGCTGTGCTGGATGCGGTAGCCGCGGAACATCTCGTAGTCGCCGGAGTTCATCCGCACGGGGAAGTTGACGATGATCTCGTTCTTGGGCTGCGACAGGATCGAGCGGATGCTTGGCGTCAACCCGATGAGGTCCGCGCCCCTGTTGAACTGGGCCGTGGCGGTGGCGAAGAGCCCGTTGCTGTCGTCGGTCATGTGTGCACTCGTGTTGGCATCCGGCGTCGGAGGCCTTCGGCAGTCCCGGAAACGGCTGTCCGGGAGACGCTAGCCGACCCGTCGCCGCACGAGGTGGGGAGCCAGGGCCACCAGCGCCGCTCCGATGGCCGCACAGATCGCCACGACGATCCAGGTCCTGTTGCCCGGCACGACCAGTTCGAAGTACGACCGTCCGCTCGGCAGCGCCAGGACCGCCGCGTACCACAGCGCCATCGAGCCGGCCAGGCCCAGCTTCCAGGGCCGCAATGGCCGGCTGATCGAGAGCAGGATCGCCAGCCCGACGGCCAGCAGGGTCATGGTGGCGGCGGTGCGGGCCTCGGCGAGGCCGGCATCACCGCGTCGCACGACCTCGTAGCAGACGAACGTCGCCACCGCGGCCGCGGAGCCGGCCGGCAGCGAGTAGTGCAGCACCCGCTTCAGGAATCCGGCCTTCACGAGCGACGGGTCGGGGGCGAGCGCCAGGAAGAACCCGGGCACGCCGACGGAGAACGTACCGATCATCGTGAGTTGCTTGGGCAGGAACGGGAAGGGGGAGCCGGCCAGGCCGATGAGGGCGGTCAGCAGCACCGCATAGGTGGCCTTGGAGATGAACAGGTTGGCCACCCGCTCGATGTTGTTGATTACCCGCCGGCCCTCGGCGAGCACCTTGGGGAGGGTGCCGAACCGGTCGTCCAGCAGCACCAGTTGGGCGACGGCACGGGTCGCCGAGCTGCCGGAGCCCATGGCGATTCCCATGTCGGCGTCCTTCATTGCCAGCACGTCGTTGACGCCGTCGCCGGTCATGGCCACGGTGCGGCCCCTGGCCTGCAGGGCCCTGATCATTTCCTGCTTCTGGTGTGGGGTGGCCCTCCCGAATACCGACGAAGCAGGAAATGATCA
>DQOF01000050.1 GCA_015658775.1 Acidimicrobiia bacterium
GATGCGGTCGTCGTCGTCGGCGCAGGCCCGATCCTCGGTGACGAGACCGTGATCACCATCACCAGCGGCGCCTGTGCCAAGGCGACACCCGCGGGCGAGCTCGACTCACGGGGCCGTGGCGGTATCGGCGTTCGGATCACGAAGTTGGCCGGCGGTGCCACGCTCACCCTCGCCAGGGTGGGTCAGCCGATGGGCATGTTGGCGGTCATGGCCAGCGACGGCGATCCCCGGAAGCCCGATCCCAGTCCGGTGCCCCTGATGCTCGAACCCAGCAGACGCGACCTGGTCAGCACGGCGACAGAGCGCCAGATCCTGGCCCTGGGGCCGGCGAGGTGGTGAAGATGGCCACCAGCACCACGTCCGCCTCCGGCCGCAGCAGGACCGGGAAGGCCGCCAAGGCCAAGAAGGCCACCAAGACGGCGACGGCCAACGGAAGCAACTACGACGCCGACGCCATTCAGACGCTCGAAGGACTCGAGGCCGTCCGCAAGCGGCCCGGCATGTACATCGGCGGCACCGGCAGCCCCGGACTCATGCACCTCGTCTGGGAACTGCTCGACAACTCGGTCGACGAGGCTGCGGCGGGCTTCGCCACCCGCATCGACATAACCGTGCACCGCGACCAGTCGGTGGAGGTGGCCGACAACGGTCGGGGCATCCCGATCGACCGCCACGCCAAGCGCAAGGTCTCGGCACTAGAGGTGGTACTGACCGAGCTGCATGCGGGCGGCAAGTTCGGTGGTGGTGCCTACGGCGCCTCGGGCGGCCTCCACGGCGTCGGAGCCTCCGTGGTCAACGCCCTGTCCGCCAAGCTGGTGGCCCAGGTGGACCGCGACGGCCACACCCACGAACTGGCCTTCCGGAACCGGGTCGCCGGCCAGTTCACCGGATCCTCCTTCAAGGCCGGACACGACCTCGTTCGGACCAGGCGGATCGCCAAGACCAGGTCCGGCACCCGGATCCGCTTCTGGCACGACCGCGACATCTTCGACTCCAACGCGCGCGTGGATGCCGGGTTGATCAGGGAGCGGGCTGTCCAGGCCTGCTTCCTGGTTCCCGGGGTCAGGATCCGGGTGTTCGACAAACGGGCCGGTGGCGGCGAGACGTTCGAGTTCATCTCCCGGGGCGGGCTCGCCGACCTGGTCGACAGCCGGTCGACCGGCAGCAACACCTGCGAGATCATCACCCTGTCAGGCATCGAGAAGTTCTCCGAACGCGTGCCGGTGGAGGGCACGATGCGTGACGTCGAGCGCGAGTGCACCGTCGAGGTAGCCATGCGATGGGTCGACGGGTTCGACGCCGACCTGAGTTCGTTCGTGAACACCATTCCGACCAGCCAGGGCGGTACCCACCTCGCAGGCTTCGAGCGGGCCCTGACACGTGCGGTGAACGACATCCTCCTCAAGGACAGCAGGAAGCTCGCGAAGCTGGTCAGGCAGAACAAGAACAGGGCGACCCGGGAGGACATCCAGGAGGGCATGGTCGCCGCGATCAAGATCGTGGTGCCGGAGCCCCAGTTCAGGGGCCAGACGAAACAGGAGTTGGGCACTCCGGCGGTCGAGAAGATCGTCTACGACATCGTCAAGCAGGGCCTCGCAGACTGGTTCGGTGGCGGCGGGCCGAAGAGCCACATAAACGCCGTCAGGAACAAGTTGGCAGACGCCGTCCTGAACAGGGTCAGCTCCAGGCAGTTGCTCGAGAACAGGCGCAGGGCCGCCAGCATGGGCGCCACCGGCCTGCCCGACAAGCTCGCCGACTGTCGGGAGCACGGACCCGACTCGGAGTTGATCATCGTCGAGGGCGACTCGGCTGCGGGGCCGGCAAAGGCGGGCCGCAACTCCAGGAACGTGGCGATCCTCCCGCTGCGCGGCAAGGTGGTGAACGCAGGCAAGGCCACGCTGAAGCAGGTGCTCGACAACGCCGAGGCGCAGGCCCTGTTCACGGCGATCGGAGCCGGTTCCGGCAGGGACTTCAACCTTGCCGATGCCCGCTACGGCCGAATCGTGATCCTGTGCGATGCCGATGTCGACGGCAGCCACATCCGCTGCCTGCTGCTGACCCTGATCCACGAGTTCATGCGGCCCCTCCTGGAGGAGGGCCGGGTATTCGCCGCACAGCCTCCGCTGTACACCTGCCGGATCGGCGACACCATCCACAGGGCGTTCAGCGACGAGGAGCGCGATGCCATCGCTGCCGAACTGACCAGGGGAAGCCGCCGGGCCGAGAACCTCGTCTGGCAGAGGTTCAAGGGCCTGGGCGAGATGAACGTGGACGAACTCGCCGAATGCGCCCTGGACCCCGAGACCAGGATTCTTCGTCGCCTGACGATCGCTGACGGCGCCGCCGCCAGACGGACCGCAGGGTTGTTCGACATTCTCATGGGCTCCGATGTGGCGGTGCGACGCGACTACCTGATCGCCAACAGCACGCTGCTGGATCCCGACGCCCTGGACATCTGAACTGGCCCGGGAACAGAGATGGCCGACCTCCCCCGCTCCTTCTCCCCCTCGGCTGCAGGCACCTACAGGCAGTGTCCGCGCCGCTGGAAGCACCGCTACGTGGACCACCTGGCCGACCCGCCGGGAGAGGCGGCCCTGCTAGGAACCTTCGCACACCGGGTCCTGGAACTGCTCTGTGAGGAGGAGCCCGCTGCCCGGACCGTGGACAGGGCCAGGGAGCTGGCACGCCAGACCTGGCCGTCGATCGAGGCTCAGGGTGACTTCGTCGCCCTGAGCTTCGACGACGACGCC
>DQOF01000036.1 GCA_015658775.1 Acidimicrobiia bacterium
GAGACAAGGCGGAACCGACCCCCTAGGTTCGCCACCAGGATGAAAGTAGCGGTAGAGGTGACGGTGTTGTTGAGCGGCGGCGATGCAGTCGGTGAACAGGACATCGAGCGCCTCTGACCGGTTGGCCGCGGAGGTCCGCTCCGGAGCAGGTCGGACGTGACGCGGGTCAGGTGGCTCAGTCCACGATCGCGTCGACGAGGCCCCAGTCCAGTGCCGTGGCGGCGTCGATGGTGGTGCCGGTCAGGCACATCCGGGCCGCCTGTTGGCGCCCGATGCGACGCGGAATGCTGACGGTGCCTCCAGCGCCCGGCATGAGGCCCATTGAGACCTCCGGTAGGGAGAACGTCGCCGAGTCGGTGGCCTCCAGGCGTCCGGCGAAGGCAGCCAGCTCGACCCCCGCACCGACGGCGGGGCCGTGCACCTGGACGGTGAGTCGGTCGGCCAGCCGGTCCAGCCAGGGTGCGGCGTTGGCCGACGACCGGATCAGGTGCGCCGCTACCGGATCGGCGACGGTGCCGAACTCGGCAGGGTCGCCGCCACAGCAGAACGCCGACCCGTTGCCGGTCAGCAGGACCTGACGGCTGTCGCCCGGCGCCGCCAGCGGGCGTAGTGCCTCGACCAGGGCGTCGCGCATGGCGGCGGAGAAGGCGTTGCGGAGCCGGGGGCGGTTCAGCGTCAGCCTCACGGTGTCGTCGTCGGCATCCACCAGCACGGGAGGTTCGGCCTCGATCGGCCTGACCCGTCGCCCCCGACCCTCCAGCCAGCGCGCGAACTCGGCACCTGCCTGCAGCGTGCCGTAGGCCGTGGACTCCAGCAGCAGCCCGGCTGCTGTGTCCAGGCCCTCACCGTGGCGCAGGACCTGGCAGCAGGCCAGCGCCGCCCGGGGGGTGCCGGCGATCGCATCGGCGATCCCGGCGGCGTCGACGGCATCTTCGACCAGCATGTCGAAGGCGGGGGCGCTGCCCGGGGTGGCCAGCCCGATGGAGACGACGGGCAGCCGGGCCAACGAGGCGGCGGCCTCCGGTGGGAGCAGGTGGGCGTCCTCCACGACCAGCAGGGACAGGTCGCGCAGCACGCCGATGTCGAGGTCTGCGGCGGGCGTCGTGAGGCGCGTGGCCGCCTCGTCCACGGACAGCACATGGTGCGGAACTGCGATGGCCACCCGACCAGTCTGCTCGTTGTCCGGGCGTTCGTCAGCCCGTGGAACCGTCGCCCAGGTGGGCGAGGTCCGAACGCAGCACCCGCCTCAGCAACTTTCCGGTGTCGTTGTAGGGGAGCGACCCCACGAACTCCACGTGGTCGGGTGTGCGGTTGGAGCGCAGTCGGTCGCGCACGGTGTCGCGTAGTTCGTCGGAGCTGGCCGAGGCCCCCGGGTGGAGGACCACGGCGGCGATGATCCGCTCCCCCCACTGCCTGTCGGGCAGGCCGATGGCTGCCGCGTCCGCCACCGCCGGGTGGCAGACCAGGACCTCTTCGATCTCGCCGGGGGAGACGTTCTGGCCACCCTTCACGATCACGTCGTCGATTCGGCCCGTGACGTGGAGGAACCCGTCGGCGTCCATCCAGCCGCCGTCGTGGGTGGGGAACCAGCCGTCGGCGGTGAGGCGTGGGGCCGACCCCCGGTACTCGCCTGAGACCTGCTCTCCCCGGACCCAGATCTCCCCGGGCTGGCCCACGGCCACCTCGTCTCCGAGGTCGTCCCGGATAGTGACCTGGATCGTGGGTAGTGGTCGCCCAGCCGAGCCGAGGCGTGCACGGACCACCGGATCAGCACTCGCCATGGCCTCCCGGTGCTCGTCGGGTCCCAGCAGGGCGACTGTCGAGCTGGTCTCGGTGAGCCCGTAGGCGTTCACGAATGCGGTGGTCGGAAGCAGCTCCAGGGCCCGCTGGATCGTGGGTGACGGCATTCGGCCGCCGCCGTAGGAGAGGGACCGCAGCGTCGGCAGCCCCGGTCCGTCGGGGCCTTCGGCATCCAGCACCTCGACGATGCGCGTCAGCATCGTGGGCACCACCATGGCGCTGGTGACCGACTCGGCCCGGAGGAGGGTGACCCAGTCGTGGGCATCGAAGGTGGGCAGCTGCACGACCCGTCGCCCCGCGTAGACGTTGGAGAGGATGGCCGCGATTCCGGCCACGTGGTACGGCGGCACGCTCACGAGGGCGGCCTCGTCCTCGTGAGCGCCCATGAACTCCACCGATCCCAGGACGTACGACACGAGGTGACGGTGGCGAAGCACCGCCGCCTTGGGCTCACCGGTGGCGCCGCTGGTGAACAACTCGATGGCGGTGCCCTCGCCGGTCATGTCCCATTCGGGTTCGGGCGGGTCGGCACCGTCGACGAGGTCCATCAGCGCGCGGCGCGACAGGAGGCCGATGCCGTCGATGCCGGTCAGTCGATCGGGGGAGTCGGGGTCCACGATGATGATCGCCGGGGAGATCCTGGAGGCCAGGGCGGCCAACTCGTCATCGGTCAGCCGGTAGTTGAGGGGCACGAAGGGCAGGCCGGCCCATGCCGCTCCGAAGAGCGATACGGGCAGGGCGGCCGATGACAGGTCGGCCATGGCCACGTGCGAGCCGCCATCGGCGCGGAACCGTACGGATGCCGCACCGGCGGAATCGTAGAGGTCCCGGTATGTGAGGCCGCCGTCAGACGGTCCGAGGGCGACCCGGTCGCCGAAACCATCCGCTGCCATCTCCAGCAGCATCATGAGGTTCACGTCGTAGCCCTATCTCGTCGTGGGGCTGCCGGCCCGGGTCAGTCCGAGGCTGGCAGGGGCTTGGCTTCCTTCAGGTCGAGCAGGGCGTCGCCGATGCCCAGGGATCCGTCCCCCGGCTTCGTGCAGAGCACCTCGACCGTCTCGTCCGGGTCCACGTAGCGCTTGCCCATGAGGGTCCCGCCCGATGCCCCCTCGGCGGGCAGACCGCCGTCGGCCGCGGCTCCCGCAGCGAGCATGGGTGCACCGCCACACCTCAGGTCGACCTCGCCGGCACCTTTCACGACGATCACCTGGGTGGTGCAGACGCTGCTGGTGAACCGGCTTCCGGGCTTCAGGGATGGCATCTGGGTGTCTCCTGGTGGGATGGTGGGACCGTCAGACCTAACCCATGTTCCCCCATGGATCCCCTCCGAGGCTACTCGGAGGTGGGGCCGCGGCCGAACCTGGCGCCGCCCCGTTGGTACCGTCTGACGGGCATGGATGGTGGCCCCGACCCGATTCGGCTTCTGGAGGACCTCCTCGCCGGAGACCCGTTCGACACCGCAGGAGCGTCGTCGGACTGGGCCGCCTCAGGGGCGATGGCCCTGACCGGCCCGGCCGACGGCGCAGCACGTCAGGCGCCGCCCGCCATCGTCGACGTGATGCGGCGCCTGGCCGACCACTACGTGGCGTTCGACGGCGACCCGACGGACGGTCCCGCCCTGCTGGGGGAGCGGGCCGCGCTGGCTGGTATGGGCCGGCGTGGCGCCACCTCGGTCGGGGGCAACGCCTACCTGATGGACGCCGGGGATGGGGTGGTCTGCGTGAACCTGGCTCGACCCGATGACCTGGCGGCCCTCCCGGCACTGCTGGGCGCTGACGTGGATCCCACCGACTGGCGCAGCGTCGAACGCCTCATCGGGCGCCTGCCCTCTGCGGAGCTGGCGGGGCGCGCCGACCTGCTGGGAGTGCCGCTGGGCGTGCCCGGAACAGCTCCGACCAGGCCGGCGGCCGTGACCGTCGGGGGGACCTCGCCTCGCTGCTCCGACCGGCCCCTCGTGGTCGAGCTGGGGTCGCTGTGGGCGGCACCCCTCTGTGGGGACCTGTTGCGGAGGGCCGGATGTCGGGTGGTGAAGGTCGAGAGCCGGGCCCGACCCGACGGGGCCAGGAGCGGTCCCGCGTCCTTCTTCGACCTCCTGAACGGTGGCAAGGAATCGGTCGTGGTCGACCCATCCGTCGCCGACGGCCTCGAGTTGGTCCACCATCTCGTCTCGGCGGCCGACGTGGTGGTGGAGTCCAGCCGCCCACGGGTGATGGGCCAGTGGGGCGTCGACGTCGAGGCGCTGGTGGATGCGGGCACCGTCTGGACCTCGATCACGGGGTACGGGCGGACGGGACCCCGGTCGTCGGGCGTGGCGTTCGGCGACGACGCGGCGGTCTCCGGAGGCCTGCTGCTCGACGGTCCGCCGGGCTTCGTGGCCGACGCCGTGGCGGATCCGGCGACGGGCCTCCTGGCGGCCGTCCTGACGCTCGCGGCGTTGGGCAGCGGCAGGGGACACCTGGTGGATGCGTCGTTGGCGGGAACTGCCGGATGGCTGGCTGGCGACGGCAGGGAGCCCGACGTCGCCTGCGGCGTGGAGGTCGCTCCGCCGCGGGCCCGCCGGGTCGGTGCACGGGCCGCGCTCCTGGGCGCAGACACGGCTTCGGTGATGGCCGGACTGGGTACCTGACACGGCATCAGATGTGCGGAGCGCACTACGGTGGCGCCGTGAGCGAGGAGACGAACGTCGTGGCTTCGACCGGGGCCTCAGAATCGGAGACCGACCTACGGGCGTCGGACGGTCGCATTCCCGGGCAACAGTCCTTCTCCCGAAATCAGACCATCGATGGTCTCTTGGAGAGGCAGGGGCAATCGCACTCCTGAGTGCTTCTAAACGGCAGGAGATTGACGACTCGTCTACGGGCTGTTCATGAATGGAACGGTACCGCTACCAGTCGGATGACTGTGGACAGCCCAGAACGCGCCAATTACCAGCGTCCCCTCTCCGTTTCGGGCACGCGCGACTGAGAAGCACCGCCGTGGCTCTCGCTAGGGTCGCGTCCATGGGTACCGCAACCCCAACCACCACGTCGCCTACCTCGCCGGAACCCATCTACAACCCGTACGCCTTCGCGGTCCATGACAACCCCTATGTCATCTATACCCGGCTACGCGATGAGGCGCCTGCCTACTGGAACCCCGAACTTCGGTTTTGGGCGTTGAGCCGTTTCGACGACGTGCTCGAGGGGTTCCACGACTTCGAGACCTTCTCCTCAATGGGTGGCGTGGCCCTCGAGAGCCGCCGGAACCGCAGTCACGAGCGGCCGCCCTTCGAGCAGATGATCGAGATGGACCCGCCCGACCACACGGTGTTCCGGAAGTTGGTATCTCGGGTGTTCACCGTCCTTCGCATGGCGGAGATGGAAGACGATGTCCGCCAGATCGTGGCTGGCTATATCGATGCGGTCATCGAACGTGGCGAGGCCGACCTAGTCGCCGACATCACCTCACCGTTTCCGATGGATGTCATCTCCGCCGTGTTAGGGCTCTCCGAAGCCGATCGTCCGTTCCTGCGTGAAGTCTCCGACCAAATTCTTGTCCGTGAGGACGGGTCGATTCAGATCCCCCAGGAGGCGATGGAGGCGATGTTCGATCTGCTCAGCTACTTTCAGGCGGATCTGGGTCGGCGCCGCACCTCCGGCGGCGACGGCCTCATATCTGACCTGCTTCTTCTGGAGGTCGATGGGCGGGCACTCACCGAGGCCGAACTGCTCGGTTTCTGCGTCCTCCTGGTGATCGCTGGCCACGAGACCACAACCAAGCTGGTGTCCAACGCGATCGAAATTCTGTCTCGGCACCCGAACCAGCGCAACGAACTTGTCGCTGCTCCGAACCTGGCGTCCGGAGCAGTCGAGGAGGTGCTGCGCTTCCACAACTCAACGCAGTACATGCACCGAACCCTCACCTGTGATCGGGAGATGCACGGCCGACAAATGCATGAGGGCGACTCAGTGCTGCTCCTGATAGGCGCCGCCAACCACGACGAACGGGAGTTCGGGCCGACCGCCGAGGAGTTCAACCTGCATCGCCGCCCGGAACGGCACCTGGCGTTCGGCTACGGCGCACATTTCTGCCTTGGTGCGGCGCTTGCCCGCCTCGAGGGTCGGGTGGCGCTCGAGGAGATCCACCGGCGTCTCCCCGACTACGAGGTCGACCACGACGCCAAGGTCCGGTTCCACAGTTCCAACGTGACTGGGTGGTCAAGTTTGCCGATTCGCTTCACCCCGTGCTCCCCATCGGGCAATAGATGAACGGAGACGCGCCCAGGGTCGGCTACGTCGGACTCGGACAGATGGGCTCGGCCATGGCCGGACGACTCCTTGAAACCGGCGTGCAACTCATCGTGTTCGACCTCAACCCGGAGACCATGGCCGAAGCCGTTGGGCTAGGCGCCGAACCAGCAGGTTCGACCGCCGAGGTGGCGGCCTTCGCTGACGTAGTCAGCATCTGTGTCCCCGATGCCCACCACGTCAGTTCTGTGCTTGACGGACTCGGCGAGGGTGCCGTGGTCGGTCTGCCGGTGCTCGTCCACTCCACGATTCATCCGGACGCGGTGGCCGCCTGCCGCATGCAGGCCGCCATCTGGGGTGGCGTCCTGCACGACGTCTGCGTGGCAGGGGGGGCCGTTGCGGCCTCGGCCGGTGAACTGGTGCTGTTCGTGGGAGGCCGGGCCGATCTTCCCCCTGCAGCGGCGACCCTACTCAGCTACTACAGCAGCCACATCGTTGAAGCAGGCCCGGTGGGTTCGGGCGCCGCCATGAAGTTGGCGTTCAACGTCCTGACCTATGCCCAGTTCGCGGCAAGTGCTGTTGCCTTTGAGATAGCGGAAGGCGCCGAGGTCGACACCGACGCCCTGGTGGACGCCTGGCGACACGTTGGACAACTGGGAAGCCTGACCGAGCAGTTCCTGCCAGTTCTGTCGATTCCGGCCGAACACGTGGTCGGCGACTTCCGGGACAGCCTGCGGTCGACGGTTGGCATAGCCCGAAAGGACCTGCGCCTCGCCGCCGACCTGTGTGTCGTAGGGGACTTAGGGGGCATGGTCGAGGCGCTCGAGAAGGCCATGCCCGAGGTGTTTGGCGTGGCCGACGAGATACGGGAGGCACCGTGAACGAGGCCAACAACCAGCAGCAGAGTGCATATGACCGCGGGGCAGAAAAGCTCCAAGAGGTATATGCGGGGGCGGTGGAAGCGATCCCCGAGGGCGTCATACCGTTTAACGACGTCATGGTCAGAACGTTGTTCGCCGAAGTCTGGACCCGCGATGTCCTGTCGATGCGCGACCGACGCCTGTTGCTCATGGGCGTGATCGCGACCTATGGCACAGTCGACATCTGGAATCTCCAGGCGAGGGCGGCGCTCCAGAACGGCGAACTCGACCCGAACGAACTGCGGGAAACGCTCGTACTGCTGGCGTCCTACGCCGGCTACCCGAACGTTGCCGGCCTGGTCGGTGAGACCGAGGGCGTCATCGCCGCCTGGGAGTCCGAACAGCAAGCGACCAATGTCTGACGAAGGCTCGGTTCAGACGGTGCGGGCGTCGAACTTGATCTCGGATTTATCGATCTCTGGGTGGTCGAGGGCAACGGCGAACGTCTCGGCGAGTGCTCGCCCTACATCGTCGACGTCCATCATTCCGCCGGGGATGGCCCGCCTCTGCCAGGCTTCGAGCGCTTCACCTAGCCGCTCGGGTCGCATGTGGTCAGCGAATTCGGTTGGAGCGGTGTTGCCCATCACAACGCGGACGAAGCGTCGGTCGGGGTGCTCGTACCGCCAAATCCGGATGCACTGGTCAAGTGCAGCCTTGGTGGCTGAGTAGGAGGCGAACAGCGGGTTGCCGTCTTCGACGGTGCGTGACGACACGAAGGCGGCGATGCCGTCCTGGTCGAGGTGGTCGAGAGCAGCGGCCGCTGCGAGGTTGGCGCCGACCACGTTCACCCGGAAGACGTCGACCCAGGTCTCAGGATCGGTCTCGACCAGGGGCTGGAGGACGCCGTAGCCGGCGACGTAGAGCATGAGGTCGAGTCCACCCATGGCTTCGGCGGCGGCGGCGGCAACAGTGCGGGCGTCGTCGGGGTTGGTGGCATCGCCGGGGACGGCGTGGCCGGTACCCATCTCGGCGACAAGTTGCTCAAGTCGGTCGGAGCGTCGGGCGGATACAGAGACCTGGCCGCCGGCCGCCGCCACGGCTTTGGCGAACGCGGCGCCGATGCCTGACGAGGCCCCGACGACGAGCACCCGGCGTCCTTCGAGCGTCGTGTCCATGCAGCTCCCCCTGGTTGGCAGCGGACTCATGCCTATCAGCGGGTCTGCCCAGCCCACCAGCCGCGGCTACCAGTGGAGATGCTGGTCTCTAATCCAACGGCGGCCGACTCATGGTAACCATCTGGTTTTTGGTACGCCCCCCGGGACTCGAACCCGGAACCTACGGATTAAAAGTCCGTTGCTCTGCGGTTGAGATAAAGGTGCTTGACGTACAGAAGAGTTTCACGAAAAGTGGAAGTAACACACCTGCTCCAGCTGAGATAGGTGGACTGGTGTGAATAAGTGGCTCCCCAGCAAGGACTCGAAC
>DQOF01000215.1 GCA_015658775.1 Acidimicrobiia bacterium
GGTCGTGGCAGGCGCTGCGGTCGTCGTCACCGCAGGCGCGGCAGTGGTGGCCGGTGCTGCATCTCCGGCCTCGTCGCCTCCCCCACCGCACGCGGCAGCCAGTAGGGCCACCGCTGTGATGACGGCGATCAGACGGTGATGTGGTCGGGGGCTCTCCAGGTTGGTCATGGCCCGGACCATATACCAGTTCTGACGATATGTCAGGTGCTGTTGCCCGGGCGATCTCCCTCTCCTTGCGGCCCGGATCGGATCACCGAGGGCTAGCGTTGTCGCCCATGCCGCGGATTGAGATCGAGCTGACCAGCTCCAGTGAGGACGGCACCTGGACGTGGCGTGCCGCCGGTGCCCGCCTGCCCCGTGGCGCCATCGACGGCACCCTCCTGCCCAGCGGAACGGCTGTCGGCGACCTCCTCCGGGTGGAGGCGGACCAGGACGTGGACGGCATCCAGATCACGGCAGTCCTGCCCTCGAAGTCGGCGCGGAACGGTCCCGAGGTCCTGGAGATGCTCGGCCGAGGAGGCAACGAACCCCTGGTGACCACCCGCCTGGCTGGCAAGGGCCGTGGATCACGGCGTGGCGACTACCGACCGCGCCGTGGCGACGACCGACCACGGCGTGCCCGTGGCCGTGATGGTGACGGCAGGGATCGCCCACGAGACGCCGGAAGCGACGGTGGCACACGTCGACCTCGTCGGGGCGCGGACGAGTCGGCCGGGAGCCGCGAGGGCAGCAAGCCGCGGAAGAGGTCCGAGAAGCACGATCAGGCACATCGTCGCGGAGCCAAGGACCGTACCCGCACCGAGCCCGCGCAGCCCAGAGCCAGGCGCCTGCGCCCGAAGAGGCGCCACCGCAAGGCGGTCCTCGAGGCCTTGCCAGAGGACCAGCGGCTCATCGGTGAGCACCTCGTGAGATCCGGCCTTCCCGGCCTGCGTGAGGCCATCGCCGCCCAGAACACCATCGCTGCCGGCGTCGGCGAGCCCGAGATCCCGCCCGACCTGCTGTTGAATCTGGCGGAGCGCATACAGCCGAGGCTCCGCACAGCCGAGTGGCACGATCGGGCCGAGGCGGCCCTGGCGGGCATCGGGGATGTCGATCTCCGGGATCTTCGCTCCGTCGTCGTGGCAGCAGAGACCGCTGCAAGGACCGACGAGACGCGTGCGTTGGCGGAGAAGATCCGCGAGGGCCTGACGACCCGCGTCGACCGTGAGCACGGGCAGTGGCTGCACGAGGTGACGTCGACGCTGAAGGACGGGCGCATCGTCCGCGCACTGCGCCTCAGTTCCCGACCCCCCAAGGCCGGCGCTCCCCTGCCGACACCCGTGCTCGAACAACTGGCAGCGGCGGCGAGCGCCAGCCTCACACCCGAGATCAGCCAGGACCGTTGGGCCACCGTGCTGGATGCCGTGGCACTGTCACCGGTGCATCAGCGCGTCGTGCCCGAGGGACTACCCACCGAGCCCGGCGACGCCCTCCTGGAGGTGGTGCGGCGGGTATCGATGAACGTCCCTGACATCGCCGCCGCCTTCGGCGTCGAGCCGAAGGCACCGCGGCGCTCGCGTCGACCCAGTCGGCCCGCCTCCTCCTGAGCCGTCACAAGCTCGGGGCACAGGCCCCGCCCGGCACCCATCCGTACCATGGGCTGCAGGTAGCGTCGCATCCATGATCGTCGAATACGAGACACGGGACCGGACAGCCCTCATCGGACTGAACCGTCCGGAGGCCAGGAACGCCATCAACTCCGAGATGGCCGAGGCCATCGAGGGCGCTATCGACCGCCTCGAGGCCGACGACGCCATGTGGGCCGGCGTCCTCTACTCGACCGGGCCCGTCTTCTGCGCCGGCGCGGACCTCAAGGCGATCGCCGGCGGTGCCTCGGACCTCGGCACGGAACGGGGCGGCTTCGCCGGCATCGTGAGGCGCGACCGTAACAAGCCGCTCATAGCCGCCCTGGAGGGCCCTGCGGTAGCGGGCGGCACCGAGATCGTCCTGGCATGTGACCTGGTCGTTGCAGCCGTCACCGCCCGGTTCGGCCTGCCGGAGGTCAAGCGCTCCCTCATCGCCGCCGCCGGCGGCCTGTACCGACTCCCCCGGGCTCTGCCCCGCAACGTCGCCATGGAGTTGGCCCTCACGGGAGGAGACCTGGATGCCGCCACCGCCCACCGGCACGGCCTGGTCAACCGCCTGGTGGAGCCCGGTCAGGCCCTGGAGGCTGCCGTGGACCTGGCTGCCGAGATCAACCAGAACGCCCCTCTCGCTGTCCGTGCCTCCCGGAGGGCGATCCTGGCGACCCAGTTGCTCGATGACGACGAGGCCGAGCGGTTGGTACACAGGGAAAGCCGACTGGTCTGGCGCAGCGACGACTTCCTGGAAGGCCCCAGGGCATTCGTGGAGAAGCGACCCCCGGTCTGGCAGGGTCGCTGACCAACGGCCCCCGGAAGCCCTAGAGGAGGGTGAGGGGGGACGTCACCCCGTGTTCGACCAGGAATGCGGCCAGCCCGTCCACCAGGTCCAGTCCACCGATCTCGCCCAGCGGCACCCAGGCCGCCTCGGCGGCATCGTCGCCGGCCGCCGGCCGGCCGTCGGACAGCACGGTCACCTCGAAGTCCAGGATGACGTGGTGATAGTCGATGTCGGTCCGCTCGATCCACCCCATCAGGGGACCGCAGACTCCGTCCACCCCGGTCTCCTCGGCCAGTTCCCGCACCACCGCCGACACCACCGATTCTCCGGCCTCGACGTGTCCACCGGGAACCGACCAGAGTCCGATGCCGGGCTGCCTCCCCCGCCTGACCATGAGAAGGCATTCGTCGCGCACCGCTATCGCCCCGACGCAGAGTTCGGGGCGACCGCTGGTCATCGTCCGTCCAACCACCTGTGCACCAGTATTCCCCTGGCCACCATGCCCTGGGTCTCGAAGAAGTTCTTCGTGGCCCGGTCCCCCGGGAGCGCCAGCGACTCGATGCCGACGGCCCCCCTCTCGACCGCGACGGAGATCAGCATCGCGAGGATCGCCTCCCCGACACCGACCGCCCGGGCCTCGGGCTCCACGAACAACTCCTCGACCACGGCGTGCATGCGTCCGTCGGCCACGCAGGTCACACACATGATGGCGTAGGCGACGGGCACGGCGTCGATCGTGCCCGCGGCAAGGACCACCTCGGGATCCTCGTGGGCCTCGACGAGCCGCCCTGCCAGGTCGTTGCGGTATTCGTCCAGGCGGTCCAGAACCTCGCCGCCCCTCTTTGGGAGGGAGTCGACCCGGGCCATTCGGGCCAGTGTGGCCAGCGCGGGCAGATCGGCAGCGGTTGCCTCCCTTGCGGCCTCCACGGTCAGCCTGGACCCCGGGTCACGAGATGGACCCGCCGCAGTGTCCACACTCTCCGGTCTCTGCCACCGCCGTCCGCTGGACCAGCAGGAAGCAGTGGGGGCAGTGGAGCTCGGTCTCCTGTCGGGCCTCGACACCGCCAGGTGGGACCGCAGCGGGCCTGGCACCGCCGTCGTCATCGTCATCGTCGTCATCGTCCTCGTCAGCCGCTATGCGATCCCGGAGGATCTTGTCCAGATCGGCCTCCACATCGTCCGGATCCGGTTCGTCATCGTCGTCGTCATGCGGAGATGGCGCAGGACGCGGGCCCGACTCGTCCTCGTCGTCCTCGTCGTCTGTCTCCGCGTCGCCGTCTGTCGCATCGCCCGCATCCCCCGCGCCGCCTCCATCGACGAAGTCGCCCTTGAGTTCATCGTCGTCAAGCTCCGGATCCGGGGGCTCCACGGTTGTCTCGTCCTGACTCATTCTGGTCCTCTACCGATCGGCGGATCGCGGCCGGATCATAGACAGGTTCTCGCCATCTGCAACCCGGGTCGGACGGACGGCGCCACTGCCCCGGTCACCTCTCGCCCGTCGCCACGACCCGGCGGCCTCTCAGGCGGTGGACGAGTCTGGACGATTCAGGCGCTTTGTCCGCTTCTGCTCGGACCGCCGCTCCGACTCGAGGCGCTCCAGCTCCGGAGCGGAAGAATGGTCCACAAAGGACATCATCGCCGCTATGGCATGGTGGCCGGCCTCGTCCGCGATGAGGTTGTGCATCTGCTGGCAGACCTCCCGGTAGGAGGCGTGACCCTGGGGGGTCGTGCGCAGCTCGATGACGTGCATGGCCTCGCGTGCGTTCATGTGCATCATGTAGCGCACCCGGTAGGCGAGGGAGACGGCGTAGGGGGCCTGGTCCGGGAAGGCCGGCTCGAGGGCGTCGTGCAGCCCCCTGGAACGCTCCATGGCCGCGTCGAACCGGTCGCTCAGGCCGGCGTCGTCCACCTCGGGTGGCCGGACGAAGCCGTGGGCGGCCGAGAGCCGCTGCCAGTCGAGGGTGAGCATCCGGTGGCGCTGCAGGTCACGGAATGCCCCGTAGTCGGACAGCACGTCGAACCGGTAGGAAGGGCGTTCCAGTGCCCTTCCGGGCCGGTGCCGTCGGTTGCCACGGTCACCCTCGAATGCGCTGAGCACCGCCAGGCGCTCGTCGACGGTCATGAGCCTGACCCGCCGTTCGATCTCGCGGTCAGAACGGTTGCTCACCGGGTAGAGGGCCGCACAGACCAGCTTCACCTCGGCTTCTGGATCGAAGTCGGTCAGGTCGACCATGGGCGGATCGCTCAGTGGTGCGTCGTCGGGGAAGAGGTCCTCCGCCAGCTCCTCGAGCCGGTCCCGGCAGTCGGCCGCGTAGTCGCCGACCGCCTCTCCACGGTCGGGCAGGTCGACGCGCTTCAGGAACGAGGGAATGACCTTGCGCAACTCCGCGAGCATCAACTCGGCGTAGGTACGTGCCTCGGGGAGCGGGTTGGCCCGCATCCGCACCAGCAGCGCCTCGTAGGCCTGGCCGGTTCCGTAGATGCCGACGTTCGAGAGCGAGGCAGCCGGAAGCACGCCCCGGACGGCGTCGAAGGCCTTGGCGCTGATCGCCTGCCGGTACACGAAGTCGGAGTCGCCCGGGGCCTTGGGTATGCGTGCACGGAAGTGGTCCGCCATCCGTGGCACGAGTTCGGCGTATACCTCGAAGAGGCGGTCCATGTCCGAGATGTACCTGGCCCCGAGGGCCGAGGAGAGGACGGCCGGGTCCCGGTGGTACCGGTACCGTCCGCCCAGCCGGGTGTCGTAGGGGATGTAGCGGGTGGACTGCTCGAGATAGGACATGAGTCGGCCCCACTCCAGGATCTTGGTGAGCAGGTTCGAGGCCTGCTCGCATGCCAGGTGGACCCCGCCCAACTGGGCGACGCTGTCGTCGCCGTACTCGAAGAAGATCCGGTCGTAGAGCTCCTCTGCCCGGCGCAACCCGATCGTGGCATCGATGGATTCGTCGCCCGAGACGTCGAGGTCGCCCACGAACTCCTCCAGGAAGAGCCGCCTCAGGCTCTTGTCGGAGCGCGAGTAGCGGGCGAACAATGCTCCCTTGACCACCTCGGGCAGGTTGACCAGGGCGAAGACCGGCTGGTCCAGGTTCGTGAAGTACCGGCGCAGGATGTCGGCCTCGGCGGCGCTGAAGTCCTCGGCTATGTAGGTCGGCACGGCCAGTGAGACTAGGTGGCGGGAGTTGGATCGGCGCGGACGTCGACCGAGGCCTCGAACTGGGCGCGGGCGTCGTCGAGGACCCCGCTCCCGGCCCAGCAGTCGACCACCGTCATGGCCATCGCCTTGGCGCCGTCCAGCACCGCCTTGTCGGCCTCCGGGCCCACGGCGAATCCAGCGAAGTCCGCCGTGTGGATCGCGGTGCCCGCCGGTGCCACCTTGATCAGGGGATGGATCGCCGGCACGGCATGGCTCACATTGCCCAGGTCGGTGCTTCCAACGACCTGGTGGTCGTCGCCGGTCTGCACAGGCCTACCCAGGCGTGTCGCGTTGGCCGTGTAGCTGTCCAGCAGGGCAGCGTTGTCGCGGACCTCGTCGTAGGAGGGCTGGATCCACTCATGGGTCATCTCGCAGCCGGCAGCGGTCGCACCGGCTTCGAGGCAGGCGAACAGCCGGGGCGCCAACTCGTCCAAGCGGGCGCGGGTCGGCGAGCGCACGTACCACCTGGCCTCGGCGCGTTCAGGAACAACATTGGCCTTCAGCCCGGCATCGGTGAAGATGCCGTGGATCCGCTCGTCGGGCGCTATGTGCTGGCGCAGGGCCGCCACGTTGACGTATCCCAGCACAGCGGCGTCGAGGGCGTTTCGGCCCTTCTCGGGGGCGGCGGCGGCATGGGAGGCCCGGCCCCGGTAGACCACCTGGAGTTGTCGGACGGCGAGGCTGGTGATGGTCGGCAGGACCGCGTCAGCCGGATGCACCATGAGGGCTGCGTCGACGTCGTCGAAGGCTCCCCGGTCGATCATGATCACCTTCCCCCCGCCGCCCTCCTCCGCGGGCGTACCCAGGATCCTGATCCTTCCGCCCA
>DQOF01000211.1 GCA_015658775.1 Acidimicrobiia bacterium
CAGCTGGAAGGGCTTGATGACTGCTGTGACCAACTTCATCGATCGGCTCCTATTCTGTCCCGGACCTCTCGGCCGGGGCTTCTCCGCCCTGGGATCGGTTTCCCCGGACTGGCCTCTCTATTGATACAATCATCTTCTGTATCAATCCTTTAGGCAAGTATCTGGCGCCTTTCTGACATTTTTCTGTAATCTGTACTGTTACAATAGTCAAACAATGAGATCACCGGCCATAGTCCTCTTCACCGACCAGACGGGCCGGGAACGACGCCTGGTGCTGCGCCTCGACGCAGACGCCGTCATCCCCCGCTTCGAGCAGGTCAGGGCCCAGATCTCGGTGATGGTCGCCGTCGGGCGACTCGCGCCGGGCTGCCGCCTGCCGACGGTTCGCGACCTGGCCGGGCAACTCGGGCTGGCCCCGGGCACGGTCGCCCGCACCTACAGGGAACTCGAACACGACGGCGTGGTCGAGGGCCGGGGGCGCCGGGGCACCTTCGTCGTCGACGAACCACCCCACTCCGAACCCCTGGAGGAACGACGGGAGCGGATCGAGTCGGCCGCACGACGCTATGCATTCGACCTGCGGCAACTGGGTGCAGACCGGGAGGACGCCCACAGTGCGATCGACCGGGCGATCACGGCGTTGGCCGACTCCGAGGCCCACCCCGGGTGACCACGGTGCCTGCCCTGTAGGGAGAGCATGCGGGGAGAGCGAGTTGGCAGCGGGAGCTGCAGGCTCAGTCGCCCGCACCGAAGACAGGGGCCGGCTCCGGTGCAGCGGCTATCGACTCGTGGACGGCGGCGCCGATCTCGTCCACCTCGAAACGCCTCTCGCCGACCCCCACCGTCGGACCGTGTTGCCAGCCGTCGCAGACGTTCAACTGCCCACCGGTCGCCTCGAACATGCGGCCTGTGACATCGCAGGCCCCACTTCCCAGCCAGACCACCAGGGGGGAGACGTTTGCCGGGTCCTTCTCGTCCCAGCCGACAGGCGGCTCCTCCCCGTAGAACACGCCCTCCGTCATCCGGGTCCGGGCATCGGGCGCCACACCGTTCACGGCTACGCCGTACCGGCCCCACTCGGCAGCGCCCTGAACCACCAGCAGGGCGATTCCGGCCTTGGCGGCTGCGTAGTTGCCCTGGCCGATGCTGCCCATGAGGCCAGCTCCGGACGAGGTCATGACCACCCTGGCCTCCACATCCTCGCCTGCCTTCGACCGGTTCCTCCAGTGGGCGATGGCGTGCCGGGCCGGAGCGAAGTGTCCCTTCAGGTGGACGCGGACCACCGAGTCCCATTCCTCCTCGGACATGTTGGCCAGCATCCGATCGCGGAGGAACCCGGCGTTGCAGACCAGCGTGTCCAGGCGGCCGAAGGTGTCCACGGCCTGCGCCACCATCGCCTCGGCCTCGTCCCAGTCGGCGACGTCGGCGCCGTTGGCCACCGCAGACCCTCCCATGGCCATGATCTCGGCCACAACCCGGGATGCAGGGCCGACCTCCTGCGAGGCTGAGGCGGAGTCGCCACTCGTGCCCTCGCGGGAGACGCCCAGGTCGTTCACTACGACGCTGGCACCCTCGGCGGCGAATGCCAGGGCGTGGGCGCGACCCAGGCCCCGGCCGGCTCCCGTGACTATGGCGACCCGCCCGTCGCAACTACCCATCTCGTGACCTCCGGGGGATCCGTCCTGTCAGGCACCCTATGGCGTTGTGCCTCATGGGGCGTGGGGCCGGGGTGGGGCCGGCCCGCCGTGGTTCATCCACGTACCCTCACGACGCCGACGACCGCACCTGCGCGGTTGGTCAGGACGGCGTCAGCCAGGTCCGGCAGGCCGCCGAGCCTCTGGAGGAGCCAGGTCACGGCGGCGTCCGACGCCCGACCGGCTCCGTCGCGCACCTTGAGTGCAAGTCCCAGCCCGTCGTCGGGAAGCGTGGCGCAGAAGACGCCCTCGGCACCGGTCTTGACCACCAGTCTCCGGGAACCGGCGCTGATCAGGCGTGTGCATGCCCGGTCGGTGCCTGCAACGTAGAACGGTTCGGAGCGCATCGCCTCGAGCAGGCGGAACTCTGGCGATCCTTCCTGTCCGGCACCGAGGCGGGCCCATCCCGTGGCGAGCCTCTCGAGGGGCAGCGCCCACACCGGAATCCCACACCCGTCGACCACCGGCGTCTGCCCGGAGAGGTCCACCCCACACCACTCCCCGACAACCGGCGTCACGTACCCACTCTGGAGCCGGTGGGCGGGCTCTGTATAGCCGTCGATGGGGAGACCGTGGTGCAGGCACAGGGTCAGGAACCCGGCGTGCTTGCCCGAACAGTTATTGTGTACAGCCGTGGGTTCCACACCCGGTCCGAGCGACATGGCTGCGTGGTCGTGCAGCGGCCTGTGGGCGCCACAGGCCAGGTCTGCGGGCGAGGCCCCTATCCGTTCCAGCCAGCGCGTCACCGCAGCGACGTGGTCAGGCTCGCCTCCGTGGCTGGCGCAAGCGAGTGCCAACTCCACGTCTGACAGGTCAAAGGCGTCGGCGGAGCCGCCCGCAACCAACGGGATCGCCTGGATCGGCTTGACGGCCGACCTGGGCATCACCCAGGTGCCCGGATCGCCCCAGGCGTCGACGACCGAACCGTCGGCCGTGACCACGACCGCATCCACCTCGTGTCGGCTCTCCACCCGCTCGCCACGGGTCACCTCGACGACGAGCGGTCCTCGGCCGGCGCTCACGCCCTGCCGTCGGTGTGCATGTCGTCTGGGTGGAGGTCCGCGGGGTGCACGTCGTCTGCACGCACGTCGTCTTTATGGAGGTCCCGAATCTCGTCGTGGAGCCCGTTGACGGTGTCGCCTGCCCTGGATAGGAACAACGCCGGCACGAAGGCGTGGACGGTGCATGCCACGGCAGCGACCGCCAGCGACCAGGAGGACCTGAGCGCGCGCCCCAGGTGTTGCATGTAGGTCTCGCCGGCGGACGCAGGGTGCTCGGTGAAATGCCCGGTGAGATGCTGTCTGAGATACCGTCTCATCGCCACCCCGTCAGGCCATCCCGCGAGCAGGTCAGTGGGTGACCGCCACCACGGCGCCACCGGTCGCCTTCACGAGGGCCGCTGGTGACACGGGGAACACCGAATCGGGTGTCCCGGCCGCTGCCCAGACCTCGTCGTACTCGAGGAGGTGGGGATCGACGACCGTGCGGAGTGGAACGGCGTGGCCGAGCGGCGGAGTGCCACCGATGGCGAATCCCGTCGCCGATCGAACCTCGCCGGCGGCGGCTATCCGGACCTCGGTGCCCAGGTGGGCAGACAGCAGTTCCTCGTTGACCCGTTTCGCTCCCGAGCAGAGGACGAGCACGGGGCGGACGTCGGCCATGAAGACCAGCGCCTTGACGATCTGGCCGACACCGCATCCGACGGCCGCGGCGGCGTCGGCGGCCGTGCGGGTGCCGTCGGGGAAGCGGTGGACCTCGACTGTCAGCCCCGAGGCCTCGGCCTCGCTGGTGAACCTCTCGACGGCATCGGCCCGCGTCATGGCTGACACTTTATGTGGCAACCGGGCGGAGACCCCAGCCGAGGACCACCTCCCGTATGCCGTGCCGTATACCGTGGACCACGATGTCCGACCACGTCCTGCTATACCACAACCCCGGCTGAGGCAAGTCACGTGGCGCCCTCGGACTACTCGAGGAGCGGGGCGTCGAGTTCGACGTCATCGAGTACCTGGTGAGTACGCTCGACCGGGCAACCCTGGAGTCCTTCTGCGAGAAGCTCGGGGGCGAACCTTCGGACCTGGTCAGGCAGGATGCGCACTTCGCGGAACTCGGCGTCGATCCGGGCTCCCTCTCATCCGCCGAGGCGGTCGTAGACCTGCTCCTCGAACACCCCCGGATCATGCAGCGGCCGGTGTGCGTGCTGGGAGACAGGGCCGTCATAGCCCGACCTGCAGAGCTCGTGCTCACCCTGCTGGACTGAACCCATCCGGCGGAGACCGGTACCCTGCGCCCGTGCCACACGGGACGATCGCCTCCACCATCACCGTGGCCGCCCGCCTGTACGGCGACCTGGCGGCATTGCGGACGTCGTCCGGGGAATCGATGTCGTACGCCGACCTGGACCTGGCATCCGATGAGGCTGCGGCGGGACTGGCCCGGCGGGGGCTGGTGGAGGGGTCGGTCCTCCTCCTCTCCCTGCCGTCAGGGCTGGAGTACGCAGTGGCGTACCTAGCGGCGGCCAAGCTGGGTGCCGTCACCGCCGGTGCCAACCCCCGGCTCACGCCCAGGGAGCGGCGCTGCGTGGTCGAGTCGGTGGCGCCGGACCTGGTCGTCGCCGACCCCGGGCTGCTCGACGGGGTGCCCGACGGGGTCGACGTGGAGATCGTCGACGAACCGGATGGTCAAACCACGGGGGGACCCCCGGCGGTGCTCGGCGGCCTGCGCTCACGCGGTGGGACTCCGATCGCGCTGCCGGACGACCCCGACCGGCCTGTGTGCATCTGCTTCACGTCAGGATCCACCGGCGATCCGAAGGGCGCCTGGTTCACGAACCGCCAACTCGCCGCCATAGCCCGCATTGACACCGGCGGCGCCTGGGGCGGAGGCGGCCACGTGATCGCCAGCACTGCCTTCGGCCATGTGGGCAGCATGACGAAGCTCATGTGGCAGCTGGCAGGTGGATCCACGATCCACCTCGTGGACAGGTGGTACGCAGGCGAGGTACTCGAGCTCACCGAGAGGTACCGGATGCCGGCCGTCGCGGGAGTAGCAGCCCAGGTTGCCCTCCTGCTCCGCCACCCGGACTTCGACGAGCACGACTTCTCCTGCGTGCAGGCGATAGTCGTCGGCGGTGCCGCCTCCCCTCCCACCCTCGTGCAGGAGGCCCGGGAGCGGTTCGGTGCTCCGTATTCCATCCGATACTCCTCGACCGAGTCCGGTGGGGTCGGACTGGCCACGGCCCTGGATGCCGACGATGAGGAGGCCCTGCACACGGTGGGCCGACCGAGGCCGGGGGTCGATGCAGATGTCCGCGACACGGACGGGCTGCCCCTAGAGAGGGGTGCCATCGGGGAGCTCTGGCTACGCACTCCGACCGCCATGTCGGGCTACTGGCGGGATCCCGACGGCACCGCCGCAGCCCTGGTCGACGGCTGGCTGCGCACCGGCGACCTGGCCCGCGTCTACGACCGGGGCTGCTTCCGCCTGACGGGACGGCTCACGGAGATGTTCATCCGCGGTGGTCACAACGTCTACCCGCTGGAGGTGGAGGCGGTGCTCGGCACCCACCCGGCGGTGGCCCAGGTGGCGGTCGTCCCCCGACCCGACGACGTGATGGGCGAGATCGGTGTGGCGGTGGTGGTGCCATCCGATCCGTCGAACCCGCCCACCCTCGAGGACCTGATGGCCCACGGACGGTCCGACCTGGCCTCCTACAAGTTGCCCGAGGCACTCCGGATCGTCGACTCCCTGCCACTCAACAGCGGCGACAAGCTGGACCGGAGGAGAATGACCGCCGACATGCGGGGCGACTGAGACGCCGATCCCCCATGATCCCCCCACCGGGCGGTCAGCGGCGCCGTCCCCTGCGGGGCCGATTCTTCTTCCGGTCCCGCAGACCACGCTCCTCGGTCCGCCTGCGCTGCGCGGCCAACTCGTCACGCAGGGCCCGGTAGCGGACGACACGTCGTTCGTCCATGACCCCGTCCGCCACTGCCGATGTGACGGCGCAGTCTGGTTCCGTGTCATGGACGCAGTCTGAGTACCTGCACTCCGATGAGAGTTCCTCGAGGTCGCCGAACACCCGGTCAAGCGCCTCCTCGGCCTCCCAGATGCCGACCGACCTGATGCCCGGGGTGTCCACCAGGAGGCCGCCCCCCGGGATCCGGACCAGTTCCCGGCTGACCGTCGTGTGCCGACCCTTGGCGTCGCCGGTCCGGACCTCTCCGGTGTCGAGGCGGTCCTCGCCGAGGAGCGCATTGATGAGCGTCGACTTGCCGGAGCCGGACTCGCCCAGGAGCGCCACCGTCCGACCATGGCCCGCCAGTGCCGCCACCGCGGCCAGGCCGTCGTCGCTGCCGTGTCCGAGCCCCACGGGCAGCACCGGCATTCCCGGTGCCACGGCCTGCACGATCGCCGCCAGCTCGTCGGCTGAGGAGCCCCTGGTGTCGGCCTTGGTGAGCACCACAGCCACGTCGGCACCGCTGTCCCACGCCACGATCAGGAACCGCTCCAGCCGA
>DQOF01000009.1 GCA_015658775.1 Acidimicrobiia bacterium
CTCTCGGTGAGGGTGGCGGTCCAGGCCCGCAGTGCACTGCGGGGTGCCCGCGGATCGGGTGGCTGGATCGGAGGGCCGACCACGACACGGACCCGCTTCGGCCTCGGCCACCTCGCCCCTTCGGGCATGGACGCCCCTGACCCGGCTATGCCCACCGGCACCACCCGGGCTCCGGCCCTGGAGGCGAGGTAGGCGGTCCCGTCTAACAGGTCGGCCACACGGTCGCCGGTCTGGCGTCCTCCCTCGGGGAACACCAGCAGCAGCGCCCCGTCGTCCAGGAGTGACCTGGCGGCGCGCAGGGACTCCCGGTCGGCCCTGCCCCGGCGGACCGGAAACGCGCCCAGGGCCGCCAGGAACCAGGCGAACGGCCTGACGGCGAACAGGCTCTCCTTGGCGAGCGCGCGGAAGCGCCGCCTGGTCAGTGGGGCCAGGAGCAGTGAGTCCAGGTTCGAGCGGTGGACCGGGGCCAGGATCATCGGACCGTCGCCCACGAGGTTCTCACGGCCGACCGCCCACAACCGGAGGTACGGCCACAGGACGACACGGATGAGCAGTCGGACCGTGCCGTAGACCAACGAGGCGGAACGACGCGACGCGACGCCCTGCGCGAATGTCTGGAGGTCGCCTCTCACCTCGTCAATCCTGTCCCGGGACCCGCCATCCTGACGGCGGACTTCGTAGCGCCGCCATCCGGCGGTCAGCGACGACCGATACGGGCACTCAGGACGTCGCGCAGGCTGACCATGCCGACCAGGTCTTCACCATCCACGATGGGAAGGTGCCTGAAACCGCGGCTCAACATCAGGGAAGCCGCCTCCTCGGTGTCGAAGTCGGGCCCCGCCGTGTCGGGGTCGGCGGTCATCCACGTCTCGACCGTGACCGCGGCCAAGTCGGGCTCGCCGGCTGCCGCCCGCAGCACGTCACGCTCTGTCAGGATTCCCAGCAGCATCCGCCCCAGAACCACCACGACAGAGCCGAACCCGCCCCGCACCATTACCCTTGCCGCATCGGCCATGGAGGCGTCGGGCTCGAGCGTGGCCACCTCGGCGGTCATCACCTCGGAGACCGCGACCATCAGCCGGTGCCCCCGACCTCGTCCAACTCGACATCGCTCCGCTCCCGCGCGGGCGTCTCGAGGTCCCTGTTGAGGTGGCGCCAGAGGGTTCCGGCCCAGACGCTGGCATGGGGCCACTCCCGCCAGAAGGTCTGAAGGATCATGGGGTCGAACTCGTCCGCTGCCTGTACAGGGGTACAGGTACGCGCCAGGTCCTCGAGGGCGTCGATCGCCTCGAGCAGTCGTTCCGACGGGTCGTCGGCCATGTCACTCCCTGTTCCTGAACGGCCCGTTTGACGGGTTCGTCGACGATTCTCCCCCGAAACGGGGTCCGCTGGCAAACGGGTCGTCCCGCCTGACAGGGGTCAGCGCGTGAGGAACAACTGGATCTCGACGACCGCGTGGTCCTCGACCGACACGACGATCGGTGCCGAGGGAGCCTCCACGCCGTAGTCCGACAGGGCGATGTCGAACGTGCCGACCACGGTCAGGACCTCACCGACCAACTGGGCTGTCAGGTCCACCCTGACGTCGTTCGTGACCCCCTTGATGGTGAGGGTTCCCAACACGGTGGCCTCCCTGTCGATCCCCTCGTCGGGCAGGTCACCCAGGTCGACGGGGCCGTCGAGGGTGAACACGGCAACCGGATGTGCGACCGTGTCGAGCGCCTGCCTGACCTTGCCGTCACGCGCCGGGCGATCGGTGAGCAGAGCGCTCAGGTCGGCTCGGACCTCGGCTTCGAGCAGGGTCGAGCCGTCGAGCAGAATCTCGCCTTCCACCTGCGGCGTACGGCCGACGGCCGTGCTGTGCCCTATGCCGCGTCCCAACTCCTCCTCCACGCGGAAGCCGACGAAGGTGCTGGTGAAGTCGCTGTAGTCGCCGATCGTGGTGTCGACCGTCCACGGACCCGAGGAGTCGTCGGGAGATGCCGCGGTCTGGACGGCCGACGTGGTGGGTGGTGCTGTCATGGCAGCAGCCGTGGTCGACGCCGAGTACGGACCCGGGGCATCGTCGGCACCGGCGTCATCGTCGCCGTAGTCGTAGTCGTAGCCTCCGGTGCCCTCCGTGGTCGTAGGTGCTGCGGTGGTCGTGGGCGCTGCGGTGGTGGCCGGCGCTTCGGTGGTCGTCGTCTGGGCTGCCGCTGCCACCTGGGCTGCGACGTCGATGTCAGGAGCCGGAGGGGCATCACCACGCAGAACGACCCACCAGAGGGCGAGCGCTCCCACCACCAGGACCACCGTCAGGCGAATCAGGTTGCGTCGCATGGCTGCTCCTCGCGGCCTCCGGGTCCAATACCCCGGGCGATGACCGGGGTCTGCCCACGAACGAGACTACGACCCCGATCCGCCCGACGGGTAACCACGTATTAACGGACCATATGGTGCCGGCATGAAGTTCGGGATCTTCTATGAACACCAGTTGCCACGACCGTGGGCCGACGGTGACGAGCACAGGCTCCTGAAGGACGCTCTGGACCAGGTCGAGCTGGCCGACAGGCTCGGCTTCGACCACGTGTGGGAGGTCGAGCACCACTTCCTGGAGGAGTACAGCCACAGCTCGGCACCCGAGGTGTTCCTGGCCGCAGCCAGCCAGCGCACGTCGCGCATAAGGCTGGGCCACGGCATCGTGCTGCTGCCGGGCGAGTACAACCACACGGCCCGCGTGGTCGAGAGGATCGCCACGCTCGACCTGCTCTCGGACGGACGGGTCGACTTCGGTACCGGTGAGTCGTCCTCCACCGCCGAACTCGAGGCGTTCGGTACCGATAGGTCGACCAAGCGGGAACAGTGGCTGGACCACATAGAGGCCGCCACCCGGATGATGGTCGAGGAACCCTTCGCCGGGTGGGACGGCAAGTGGCTGCAGATGCCGCCCCGCAACGTGGTTCCCAAGCCCCACCAGAAGCCCCACCCGCCCCTCTGGGTGGCGTGCAGCCAGCGGGAGACCATCCACCTGGCCGCCACCAAGGGCGTCGGCGCCCTCACCTTCGCATTCATGGAGCCGGAGGAGGCCGAGCGGTGGGTGGCCGACTACTACGGCACCATCGCCTCCGAGGAGTGTGTTCCGGCCGGCTTCGCCGTGAACGCCAACATGGCCTGCGTGCTGCCCTTCATGTGCCACGAGGACGAGACCACCGCCATCGACCGGGGCATCGACGGCGCCCACTTCTTCGGCTACTCGCTCGGCCACTACTACGGGTTCGGAACCCACCAGCCGGGCGTCACCGACGTCTGGGCGGACTTCGAGAAGAACCGGAGCGCCTTCGGATTCGACCGGGAGACGGCGGCGCAGACCGGCGTCGAACTCCGCGCACGCCTGTCCGGCACCCCGGCGACCATCGGCGAGGGCCTCCTGTCCCTGCGGGGCGCTATTGGGACACCCGGCCAGATCCGGAGCTTGATGCGACAGTACGAGGATGCTGGCATCGACGAGGTGATCTTCGTGAGCCAGGCCGGCCGCAACCGGCACGACCACATCTGCGAGTCGATGGAGCTGTTCGCGAAGGAGGTGATGCCGGAATTCGCTGAACGTGACCCCGGGTTGGTCAGCACCAAGCAGGAGCGCCTGGCACCGGCCATCAGCGCCGCCCTGGCACGGCGCGAGGGGCCGAGGTCGGTCGACCCCGACTATCGGATACCTCCACCCACGGGAACTGCCTGAACATGTACGGGCGGCTGCTCCCAACCGCTCTGTGCCTGGTCGTATGCCTGGGGGTCGCCTGTTCGGCGTCCGACACCGTCGAGGTTCCGGCGCCCGCCGCCGCGACCTCGACGACCAGTGCGCCCCCACCCACAGCGCCCGCAGCCACGACCACCGCGTCGGCGACCACAACGACCACCACCACCACGACCACCAGCACCACCACCACGACCACCACCATCGACCCCAGCACCACCACCACGACCAGCACCATCGACCCCAGCACCACCAC
>DQOF01000192.1 GCA_015658775.1 Acidimicrobiia bacterium
GCTGGCCGAACTCGGACCCGATGCAAGTGCCCTGGGCGCAGGCCTGATGGCGGCTGACCTGCTCTGAGCCGAACCCTGCCGTGAGCCGGGTCGGTCAGAGGCTGTTGCGCAGCAGCTCCACCGTGCACTCCCAGGCGATGGCGGCGGTGGCCTCGTCATAGGTGCCGAGGGGGTTCTCCTCGTTGGCGAAGGCGTGGCCAGTGTCCTCATAGACATGGAAGGTGACGTCACCGCCCATGTCGCGCAGGGTCGTCTGCAGGTCCCTGACGGCGTCCGGCGGGAAGAAGCCGTCGTCCGATGCGAAGTGGCCCTCGACGCGCGCCGTGAGGCCCGACCAGTCGGGGCCGTCGTCTCCGAGAGGCGCTCCGTAGAACGGCGCTGCCGCTGCGACCCGGTCTCCCTCGAGGGCGGCGATCATGAGCGTGAGCATTCCACCCATGCAGAAGCCCGTGACGCCCACGGCTGGGCCTGTGGTGGCGTCGTGGGCCAGCAGGAAGTCGATGGCGCCCGACATGTCGCGTGCGGCCCGGTCGGGGGGCAGGCCGGTCATGAGCTCACCCGCCCTGTCCATCTCGGTGTGTCCGGCCATCTCGCCGTGGTACAGGTCGGGCGCCAGCGCCACGAACCCCTCGGCGGCCAGGCGGTCGCAGACGCCCTTGATCTGGGGCACCAGGCCCCACCACTCCTGCAGCACGACCACACCCGGGCCGCCACCCCCCTCGGGCACGGCCAGGTATCCGCCCGCCTGCGTTCCGTTCACCGGGAACTCGACCATCACTCCGCTCATCACACGCTCCTCCGCACGGCACTCCCTGTCCGGCACGACTGCCGTGGCCGCACCATAGGCCGTGGGCCCGTCCACCGACCCGCTCTCGGGCATGATGGCCGGGTGGAGGACCGTTACGACGCCGTCGACGTCGTCGTCGAACGCAGCCGGGGGCTCACCGTCACCTTCGCCGACGGACACACCGCCGAGTTCGACCTCATGCGGCTCCGCCTGTCGTGTCCGTGTGCGACGTGTCGCACTCTCAGGGAGCGTGGGGAGGAAGCCTGGCCGCGCCATGGCAGTCCGGTCCGGTTGGAGATCACCACCGCCGAGCTGCACGGGGCCTGGGGCCTGAACATCACCTGGAACGACGGTCACAACACGGGCATCTACCCCTTCGAGCTGCTACGGCACTGGTCCGAGCAACGGTAGGTCGACGTCAGGCTTGACGTCGCTGCCGCGGGCACCGCACACAACCCGCGCAGAAGAGGTCCACGGCCAACCGGATACGGGGCATCCTGTTGGCATGCCGTCCATGGGAACCGACGACGCCCGCAAGCGCCTGACCTCGGCGAGGGTGGCGACCCTTGCCACGGCCGGGCGCTCGGGGGAGACCGACCTGGTTCCGATCACGTTCGCCGTCTCCGGCAACCGACTGGTGAGCGTGGTCGACCACAAGCCCAAGACGACGACCCGCCTGCGGCGCCTGGAGAACATCGTGGGCAACCCGCGGGTGGCGGTTCTCGCCCACGGCTACGACGAGGACTGGGACCTGCTCTGGTGGGTTCGGGTGCGAGGCGATGCGAGGACGGTCACATCCGGTCGAGGCCATCGCGATGCCGTCCGCTCGCTGGTCGCCAAGTACGCCCAACTCGTCGATCCACCGCCGACCGGATCCGTGATCATCGTGGAGATCGACGAGTGGCTCGGCTGGTCCGCCCGTCGGCTACATGAGGGTTAGGTAGGCCTCGATCTCGGCCGGGCTGACCTGGTCGTTGATGGCACGGAACTCGGCCCGCTTCACCTCGGCGAAGTAGTCGACGTAGTCGCCGTCGCGCCCGGTGCCCAGGGTGGCACGGAGCGTGTCGTCGGCGACAAGGGCGTCCATGGCGTGGAGCAGCGTGGGCGGAAGCGCCGTGATGCCCCTCCGACGGATCTCCTCCAACGGGAGGGTGAACAGGTTGTCGGTGTTCGGGTCGCCGGGATCCACCCCGTTGGCGATGCCGTCCAGCCCACTGCCCAGCATCGCAGCGAGGGCCAGGTACGGGTTGGCGGAACCGTCCGGTATCCGGACCTCGAACCGACCCCCCTCCGGGACCCGGATCATCTGGCTCCGGTTGTTGCCCCCGTAGGCGACATGCGACGGGGCCCACGTGGCACCCGAATCTGGCGGGCCGACGCCGATCCGCTTGAACGAGTTCACGGTCGGGCAGACGATGCCGGTGAGGCCCTGGGCGTGGGCCAGGATCCCGCCCAGGAACGAGTACGCCAAAGGACTGAGGCCGAGGCCCCGGGGGTCGTCGTCATCGTGGAACAGGGGCTCGTCGGTGTCGGCCGTCCAGAGGCTGAGGTGGGTGTGCAGCCCGTTGCCGGTCTTGTCGGCGAACGGCTTGGGCATGAACGTGGCGTACAGGCCCTGTCGGCGGGCCAGCGTGTGCATCATGAGGCGCAGCACGATCAGCCGGTCGGAGGTTGTGAGAGCGTCCGAGTACAGGAAGTTCTGTTCGAACTGCCCGTTGGCGTCCTCGTGGTCGTTGGCGTAGTTGCCCCACCCCATGGCGTCCATGTGCCTCGACACCGTCGTCAGGTGGTCTAGTGCCGCGGTCAGGCCCCGTGCGTCGTAGCAGGGGACCATCGAGGTGTCGCGTTCGTCGGCCACGCTGAGCGACCCGTCGTCGTTGCGGCGCAGCAGGGAGTACTCCGCCTCGGCGCCCGCCTTGAGCACCAGGTTCTGCCCGGCGGCCCTGGCGATGGCCCGCTGCAGGATAACCCGCGGGGCATAGGGCCACAGCTCGCCCTCGACTGTGGCGTCGCACTGCATTGCCGCCACATTGGGCTGCCAGGGGAACTGGGTATACGAGTCGGGATCGGGTATGGCCAGGATGTCGGGATCGGCCGGAGTCTGGCTCAACGGGCCTGCGGCGAAGCCGGCGAAGCCGGCCCCTACCTCCAGCAGGTCGTCGATGGCGGTGACCGGCACCAGCTTGGCGCACGGCTTGCCGTGCATCTCGACGAACATGGCGTAGATGAACTCCACGCCGTCGTCGGCGATCCGGGCCTTCAGCTCCTCTGGTGTCGTCACCACTACCTCCCCGAAGATGAGCGCCTCAAGGTAGTTGGCCTACCGGCGACCGGCCAGCGTCTCTGCTGCTGTCACGCCCACTCTGTTGCCTGGTCGACACGGCGCCGCGTCCTAGCCCCTGTGGCTTCCGGCGACCGCGGGGCCACGAGCGTTCCGTAGACTCCGACGCGGGATGTGTCCCAGCCTCTGTAGCTCAGCGGATAGAGCATCGGCCTCCGGAGCCGTGTGCGTGGGTTCGAGTCCCGCCAGGGGCACCACAGGCCGTCGGCCTGCTCCGGGACCGGGCCCCGGCCTGTCAGGAGCACTGCGTTAGAGTGCCGACGATGGCCGAGACTCCCACCAGGACGACCAGGAAGTGGCCCTTCCAGTGGAAGGAGCTCTACGAGGAGGTCATCAACACGGGCCTGTGCACGGGCTGCGCCGGCTGTGTGATCGCCTGCCCGCACGACGTCATCGGCTACGAGCACGCACCCGGCGCCTACATGCCGTTCCACCTAGAGCCCGAGTTGGGGCTCGACAACTGTGGGCACGGCGAGAGGGGCTGCACCTCCTGCACCCGGGCCTGTCCCCGGTTCCGCAGTTGGGAGACCGAGGCCGACACGCACCTGTTCGCCCGTGAACGGCGCCCCGACGAGATGTCCGGCATCTACAAGGACGTCCTCCTGACCAGGGCCGGCGACGACACAGTGCACCGGCTCGGCCAGGACGGCGGCCTCGTGTCGGCCATCCTCATCTGGTGCCTCGACAACGGGATCATCGACGGCGCCCTCGTCTCCCACCTCGAGAAGGGCGGGAACGGCGAGAACAGTTGGAAGGCCGTACCGGCACTCGCCACCGACAGGGAGTCGGTGCTGGCCGCTGCGGGCAGCCGCTACACCTACTCGGCCAACACGCTCGCCATCACCGAGGCGCGTGAACTCGGCCTCGAGTCCCTGGCGCTGGTGGGCATGAGCTGCCAGACCTCCATCGGCCCCGTCATGTGGCACCGCAAGGTCGGCAAGGTCGGCAAGGCGATCAGGCTGAACATCGGGCTGCTCTGCTCCAAGTCCTTCGACGACAGCATCTTCGAAGAGCTGTTCCTGGCCAAGTACCGCCTCCGCAAGGAGGAGATGGTCAAGATGAACATCAAGGGCGTGTTCCAGATCTGGATGCAGAACGGCGACTACCACGAGATCAACCTGAAGGAGTGCCACGCCTGGACCCGCGAGGGCTGCAACCACTGCCCCGACTTCGCAGCCGAGCACGCCGACATCTCCACGGGCGGCATCGGTGAGAACAACGACTGGACGCTCACGATCGTGCGGACCGAGTTGGGCCGTCAGATCATCATGCGGATGCTCGAGGAGGGCGTGATCGAGGGCCGACCCGGCGACAGCGACCCCGGTGCCATCGCCCTCATGCACAAGCTGGCGGCCAAGAGCCGTGCGCGGTGGCCGGAATGGGCCGATCCGACGGCCAGGGTGGGCCTACCGGTGAGGGCGGGCTAGACCGGGCAGGCGGCCACGGCTTCCATGAACCAGCCGAAGTTCTCGCCCAGCATCGCGGGGCTGACCTCGTCACGGTGCTTGTCGATGAAGTCGTCGAAGGTCCTGAACTCCTCGTAGGTGACGGCCGCCTGCACCTTGTCCAGCACGCAGGCGCAGTACGACCGCGACCTCGCCGCGGCCAAGTCGCCGTTGGCCTCAACGCATGCGCCCAGGAAGCCCCGCTCGGCCAGGCCCTTCCCGCTCTCATCGGCCTGCTCGTCCCACGACTCGGGCACGCCCGAGTTGGCGCACCCGGCCACGACCAGGGCCAGGGCGAGGAGGGCGGCGGCGAGGCGGCGGGTCCTGATCACGGGGCAGAGGATACCGGCCACTGCGCTGGTCCCGACCGGGGCATCAGTCGCCGGCCAGGTGGCGGGCCCGGTCCAGCACGGCGTCGAACATGGGCTCGGTGAGGCGACCGGTGAAGGTGTTCTGCTGGCTCACGTGGTACGAGCAGAGGATGGTCCGCCCATCGGGAAGGGCGGCCTCGACCCCGTGGCCGAACGATGGCCTGGGCCGCAGCCCCAACTCGGCCGCAGCCGCCACGTAGCCGATGCTCCCGAGCACCAACACGACCCTGACCCGGTCCAGAGCCGCCACTTCCCGCTGGAAGAACGGCCGACACATGGCGCGTTCGTCCGGTGTGGGCCTGTTGCCCGGCGGAACGCACTTCACTGGGGCGGTGATGAACACGTCGGTGAGGCGCAGGCCGTCGTCGACGGACACCGCCTCGGGCTGGTTGGCGAAGCCCGTCCTGTGGAGCGCCGCGAACAGGAAGTCACCCGACCGGTCCCCGGTGAACACCCTGCCGGTGCGGTTGGCGCCATGTGCGCCAGGCGCCAGTCCCACGATCAGTATCCGGGCCAGCGGGTCGCCGAACCCGGGCACCGGTCGCCCCCAGTACTCCTGGTCGCTGTAGGCGGCACGCTTCTCGGACGCCACCTGCTCACGCCACCCGACGAGGCGGGGACAGGCCCGGCAGGCCACGACCTCGCCATAGATGGCCGACAGGGCAGCATGTGGATCCACGGCCGCAGGGTAGGTTGGGCGACCGTGGCTGCCACACTCGTCCTGTACGTACGTCACGGCCGGACCCCCACCACGGGCTCCACCCTGCCGGGCCGTGCCGGTGGCCTGCACCTCTCAGAGGAGGGCCTGGCGCAGGCAGTCGCGACCGCGACCCACCTGGTCGACGCTTCCGGCGGAATGCCGGGAGGCGGCGTGGCAGCCGTCTACAGCTCGCCGATGGAACGCACACGCGAGACCGCCGCACCGATCGCCAGGGCCGTGGGCAGACGGGTCCGCACGGCCGGGGGCCTCATCGAGTGCGACTTCGGCAGGTGGACCGGTCGCAGGCTCAGGGACCTGTCCAGGCTGAAGGCCTGGAAGACCGTCCAGCGGCAACCGTCGATGTTCCGCTTTCCCGGAGGAGAGTCGTTCGCCGAGATGCAGGCCCGCATCACGGGCCAGGTGTCCGAGTTGGTGGCCGCCCATCCGGGCGGGACCATCGTGTGCGTCTCCCACGCCGACCCGATCAAGGCAGCCCTGGCCACCGCCCTGGGGAGCCCGCTCGACATGTTCCAGCGCATCGTCGTGGGACCCTGCTCGGTCAGCGCCGTGCTCCACACCGACGACCGACCAATGGTGCTGACACTCAACCACACCGGGCCGCTGACCGGCCTGGGCGTCTCGTAGGGCCGTCGGGCTCCCAGCGGCGGTCGTGGAACGGTAGGTTCGACCCTGATGGAACGGCCCGACTTCGACTGGGACGACACCGATACCTTCGCCACCGGCACCGTCGGCCCAGTGGGTCGCAGGGTGTTCTTCATCCAGGCCCGGCGAGCCGGCGACGTCGTCAGCCTCAAGATGGAGAAGCAGCAGATCGCGGGCCTGGCCGAGTTCCTCGAGCGCCTGCTCGACGACCTCCCCCCCGCCACCCACCCGTCGCAGGCCGTGGCCGAGGTCCGGACAGGCGAGGCACCTGACCTGGAGGCACCCGACTTCGAGGCGCCCGACGAACCCGACTGGGTGGTCGGCAGCCTCGGAGTCACCTACCACCAGTCCACGGACCGCCTGGTGCTGATAGTCGAGGAGTTCCTCAGGGACGAGGACCGGACGCCCGCCCAGGCACGGTTCCCGCTACGACGGGAGCAGGTCGCCTCATTCGTGGTCCAGGCCCGGGCCCTGGTGGCTGCCGGCCGACCGCCATGCGCCTGGTGCGGCGCCCCGCTGGAGGCCGACGCCGACGGCTGGTGTCCCTGTGCCAACTGACCAGGTGCCAACTGACCAGGCGCCAGTTGACCGGGCCGAGACCACCGACGAGCCGCCTTCCAGCCCGTTCCGATCGCGCGGTCCGGTCACCGACGGCGATGCGGTGGACCTGCTCACCCACGGCGAGCTGACGCTGATCGGCCGCATGCCGTGGTCGTCCAACGCCACCTTTCTCGTCGACGTGCTCCCCACCGACCCGGGTCCCGTCGAGTGCCTGCTCCAGGGCGTGTACAAGCCGGGCCGCGGCGAGCGCCCCCTCCACGACTTCCCGCCGGGTCTCTACCGCCGCGAGATCGCAGCCTGGGAACTGGCCCGACACCTCGGCTGGGGCCTGATCCCCCCGACCGTGCTGAGGGACGGGCCACTCGGCGAGGGCTCTGTGCAGTTGTACGTGCCCTGCGACTACGACGAGCACTACTTCACCATCCTCGAAGACCCGGCGCATGCCGACGACCTGCGCCGCCTGGCCCTCTTCGACCTGCTGGTCAACAACACCGACCGGAAGGCCGGCCACGTGCTGGCCGGCCACGACGGCGGGCTCTGGGCAATCGACAACTCCCTCTGCTTCCACCACCAGTTCAAGGTCAGGACGGTCATCTGGGACTTCGGGGGGCAGCCCATCCCGGCACGACACCTGGCCGACCTGGCCCGCCTCGTGGAGGACGGCCTTCCCGCCGCCCTGGACGACCTGCTCGACCCGTTCGAACGCGATGCGCTGCTCACCAGGGCGAAGGCACTGCTCGACGGCGGTGAGATGCCGGTCGACACCAGCGGCCGCAGGGTCCCGTGGCCCCTCCTCTGAGGAACCGGTTCACCGAGATGGGCTGCAGGAAGCGGGCTGCGGGGAACCGGCGGTGAGCCGACGGGCCGACCTGGACCGCCTGCTGGATCAGGGTGACCTGGACGGGTTGGTCAGGATCGTCGACGACTGCTGCGACGCCGACGACTGGGACCTGCTGGAGGTCCTGGCGACACGGTGCCGGGGGGCGGTGGAACGCGGCCACCAGCTCTGGCCCGCCGCCGACCACGCCGAGCACCGGCTGGCGCTCGAGGCTCCGGGTCCCTTCGCGGCCCGGGCGGTAGCCCGTGATTCCACCCGGTTCGGCCCTGCTCCGCTCGCCGAGGTGGCGGCGTCGTCACATTCCTGGGCCGACCTGGCCGACGACCTGCCCATTGGCCCGCTACGGGCGATGGTCGCCCACGAGCGGGTGGCCAGGGGCGAGGACCTCACCGGGCTGGACCTGGCCGGCGGTGCCGACCCGTTGGGCCTTCCGTTCCGCCTCGCCGCCTGGGAACCGGACTACCGGGTCCCGACCATCGGGCCCTACGCGGTGGAGGACCTGGTGCCTGCGCCCGGTCCCCTCGTGCCCACGGAGATGCCGGCTCCGGGTGCCGCGGCGGGACACGAGGCCGCTGACGGGTTGGACGCCCTCCGGGCTCTGGTCCGTGCCTGGGTCGAGGAGTCGAACGGTTCCTCCCGGGCCATAGCCGTCCGGGGTGACGGCGGCGAGGCGGTTGCCGCCCTACTGGCAGGCTCAGGTGCCGGTGGGATGCGGGTGCGCATGCTGCCTACCGACGATGCGATCAGCCTCATGGCGTGGGCCGGAGCCTCGGGAGGCGCCCACGGCCGACGCCGGGGTGCGGCCCGGGGCAGGTTCGAGGCCTGGTGGTGCCTTGCGGCCGTCGGCGGCCTGCTCCAGGAGGCCGGCGACACGTGGCCGCCCGGTGCCGACGAGGTCGGTGACCTGGCAGGAGAACTGCGGTGGTGGCAGTGGGACGCGGGTTCAGTGCCGCTGGGCTGGCACCTCAACCTGGCGGTCGAGGATCCGGCCGACGGGCTGGCCTGGGCGCTGGTCGCCACGGACGTCCGTGACGCCGGCGGGCCATCGGACGTGCCTGCGAGGTCGCGGATCTGAAGCCTCCAGGCCTCAACGGTTCTGCAGCGCCTCGATCAGCCTGGGCAGCACCTTGTGCACGTCACCGACGATGCCGAGGTCGGCGATGCCGAAGATGGGTGCCTCCTCGTCCTTGTTGATTGCGATGATGTTCTGTGAACCCTTCATGCCGACCAGGTGCTGGGTGGCACCCGAGATGCCGCACGCCAGGTAGACGGTCGGCTTCACGACCTTGCCGGTCTGGCCCACCTGGTACGAATACGGCACCCAACCGGCGTCCACGACGGCGCGGGACGCACCGGGCGCTCCCTTGACTAGGGCGGCCAGGGTCTCGATCATCTCGTACTTGTCGGCATCGCCGAGGCCGCGGCCACCGGAGACGACGATTGCCGCCTCGTCCAGCTTGGGCCCGCTGCTCTCTTCGACGAAGCGGTCCCTGACGACGGAGCCGGCCGTGTTCCCGAGGTCGCCCACCTCGAGGCTCCCCACCGTGGCCGCCGCTCCGCCGGCCGATTCGGCTGCGAACGACTTGGGGCGCACCAGGAAGATGGCAGCGGTGTCGCCGGTGAAACCGGTGGTCACGTCCGTCGTGCCGCCGAATACCGGTTCGACCCCGAGCAGCCGTTCACCGTCGAGGATCAGGTCGACCACGTTCGTGATGACGGGCGCATCCAACTTGACCGAGAGCCGACCGGCCACATCGCGTCCGTCGTAGGTCGTGCCGCACAGCACCACGGAGGGGCCGCTACCGGCTGCGACGGCACCGGCGATCGCCGAGGCGATTCTGGGGCCGGGCAGGCCATCGCCCAGGTCGCCGATCGACAACACCGAGGCAGCGCCGTGGTCACCCAACTCGGCGGCAAGCACGGAGGCGTCGCCATGTACGACGACGTCGACGGTGTCGGCGAGTTGGCGTGCCTTGGCCAGCAACTCGAGGGTCGTGGTGGCCACGGAGCCGTCGGTCGACTCGCCGTAGATCCAAATCTTCGCGATTCCCACAGCGGTCTCCTACAGAACCTTGAGGTCGTCCAGGAACGCCAGGATGCGCTCGTGGGCGTCGCCCTCGTCGACGATGATCTCTCCGGCGTCGCGGGCAGGTGCCTCTGCGATGTCGGTGATCTCCTGGCGGGCACCGGCCCAGCCGACCGTGCCGGGGTCTATTCCCAACTCGGCCAGGTCGAGCACGTCGACCGTCTTGTTCTTGGCCGCCATGATCCCCTTGAAGGAGGGGTACCGGGGCTCCACGACACCCGCGGTCACCGACACGACGGCCGGCAGGGGGCACTCGATCTCGTCGTAGCCGTCCTCGGTCTGGCGCTTTACCGTGGCGACACCGTCTGTGACGACGATCTCCTTGCCGAAGGTGACCGACGGCAGGTCCAGCAGTTCGGCGATCTGCACCGGCACCGTGCCCGTGTAGCCGTCGCTGGACTCGGTCGCGGTCAGGACCAGGTCGGGCTCGCATCGCTGAATGGCCCTGGCCAGCACCTTGGCCGTGGACAGGGCGTCGGAGCCGGCGAGCGCTTCGTCGCTGACCAGGACCGCGCTCTCGGCGCCCATCGCAAGGGCGGTACGCAGGCCGCTCACCTCACCACGGGGAACCATCGAGACGAGGCGCACCTCGCCCTCACCGGCGGCATCCACCAACTGCAGGCCCATCTCGACCCCGTACGAGTCGGACTCGTCCAAGATGAGCTTGGCGTCCCTCCTGAGGGTCCTGGTTTCCGGGTCCAACGCACCCGGGTCGGCCGGATCGGGGATCTGCTTCACACATACGACGACGATCATGGGCAACAGTGTGCCCGGTGACTACCGGTAACCGGCAAGCCCTGTTCTCCTTTTTGGCAACGGTTGCCGTCGCAGGGACATGGGTGCCGGGACCGCGGTGGCCATTGCCCTGCGCGACTCCGCCCGCCTCGGTGGACCGGTCCGCTGCAGCAGTCGGGTGGGTGACGCTCAAGTCCTGCCCGGGGCAGGGCACCCCACTACCCTCGGTTGCGCCATGAAGCTGCTCCTGGTGGTCAACCCCTCGGCCTCGTCGGTGACGGCCCGTACGCGCATCGTCATCCAGAAGGCCCTGTCGGCCGACCACCGGCTGGAGGTGGCCGCCACCAGCCGGCGGGGACACGCCACCCGCCTGGCCCAGGGCGCCGCCAACGACGGCATCGACATCGTCGTCGTGCTGGGCGGGGACGGCACCCTCAACGAGGCGGCCAACGGCCTGGCGGGCACCGACACCGCCCTGGCGGCGGTGCCCGGCGGCTCGACCAACGTCTTCGCACGCACCCTGGGGCTGCCCGACGACCCGGTGGAGGCCACCGGCGCCCTGCTGGACGCCATCGAGGCCGGTTCGATCAGGCGCGTCGGGCTGGGCGCCGTGAACGACCGGTACTTCCTGTTCCACGCCGGGGTCGGATTCGACGCCGCGGTGGTCGAGCAGATCGAGCGCCGGGGCGGGCTGTTGAAGCGGTTCGCAGGGCACCCGCTGTTCATCGCCGCTGCCGTCGACACCTGGGTGCGGCACTACGACAGGCGCCGCCCTACCTTCCGGGTCACAAGTCGACGGGTCGACGAGGACACCCTGGGCGATGCCCGGACGACGGGTGTCGACGGAATGCTGGCCGTGTGCCTCAACACCGACCCGTACACCTACCTGGGTAGCAGGGGGATCTCGCTGGCACCCGAGGCGGCGCTCGACCAGCCCCTGGTCATGGTCACCATGCGGTCGCTGGCCCTCGGGAGGCTGCTGCCCGTCCTGGCAGGCGCACTGGGGTTCAGCCGAGTCCCCGTGTCGGCATGTCCGGCAGTCGACCACCGGACGGAGCTGGCCGAGGCCCTGGTCAGGGGCCACAGGCCGGTGCCGTACCAGGTCGACGGCGACTACCTGGGTGAGGCCACCGAGTTGGCGTTCCGATACGAACCCGAGGCCCTCGACCTGGTCGTCCCGCTCGGCTCTCCGGCCCGCCGCTGAACCGACCCGGGCGCCGGGCAGGGCCGGTGCTCAGCCCGGCTCCACCTCGTCCACGACCCCGCGGGCCATCGCGGGCAGGTTGGTGATGATGCCGTCGACCCCCCACCGGGCCAGCTGCGCGATCCGGTCGGGATCGTCGACGGTCCACGCCACGACCTCCAGGCCCCGCTCGTGGGCGGCGACGACCAGGCCCTCGTCGACAAGGTCGTCCCGCGGGTGGACGGCGCCATGTCCGTGGGCGAGCGTGCGATCCAGGATCTGGCCGGAGCCGAGCCTTTCCACGACCAGCCAACCCGTGGGAAGGCGCGGGTCGGCGGCCCGGATGCGGTCCACCGCCCCGATCTCGAACGACGACACTCGCAGCCTGTCCAACGGGCGGTAGGCCTCGGCCAGGCCGACCACCGCATCGCACACCAGGTGCACATCATCGAAGTCGGGATCGCCAGGAAGGTTCTTGACCTCGATGTTGACTCCCATGCCTTCGGCGGCCTCGAACGCCTCAGCCAGGCTGGGCACGTCGGCCGGGAGGTCGTCGGAGTCGACCAGGCGGATCAGCCGCCCGTCGGCGAGGTGGGCGTCGTGGTGGACAACGAGGACGCCATCGGCCGACAGCCGCACATCCAGTTCGACCCAGTCGGCGCCCTGCACACGCGCCTCGGCGAACGCCGAAACCGTGTTCTCGGGTCGGTCTACCGAGGCGCCGCGGTGGGCGATGACGAGTGGTCGACCTGTGCTCATGGAACCTCCGGGAACGACAACCTGACACATGGCCGCGAGGTCACGCCACCGGCTCCTGCGCCTCGCCCCGCACACCCGACAGGCGTGCGGTCGGAATCCACACGACGGCTGCCGTTCCCGAACCGCCCGGAGCGGGCAGCAGTTCTATCGAACCGCCCAACTCGCCCTCCACGAAGGTGCGCACGATCGTGAGGCCCAACCCCTTGGCGTCCTCCATGCGGAACCCCTCGGGCAGGCCGACACCGTCGTCTACGACGGACACCGTCAGGCCGTCGGGCCGCCTGTCGAAGCAGATGCCGACCCGTCCCGGAGCCAGGTCTCCCGACCCGGGTTCATCCGACCCGGGGGGATCCGACCCCGGGGGAAAGGCATGGTCCACGGCGTTCTGGAGCAACTCTGTCACCACCACCGCCATCGTGGTCGTCGCCTGGGCCGGCAGCACACCGGCATCGCCGTCGACCTCGAAGGTCAGCGGACGCAGCGGGGACGACACGCTCTCCTCCACGACACGCACCAGCGGCCGCACAATGTCGATGAACGCGACATCGTCGTCGGCGCTCTGGGCCAGGGTCTCGTGGACCACCGCGATGGCACCGATCCTGCGAATCGACTCCTCCAGCGCCTCCCTCGCCTCGTCGGACCTGAGCCTGCGGCCCTGGAGGCGAAGCAGCGACGAGATCGTCTGGAGGTTGTTCGTGACCCGGTGGTGAATCTCCCGGATGGTGGTGTCCTTGGACACCAGCTGCCGGTCGCGGCGACGCAGTTCGGTCACGTCCCGGACCA
>DQOF01000029.1 GCA_015658775.1 Acidimicrobiia bacterium
GCTGCACTCCTCGCGCCCCAACCAGAGCGGGGACCGCAGGATCGGCCTCAACATCCAGTACCTGTCGCCGAGCGTCCGGCAGACCCTCCACGACCAATAAGACCATTTCCGGCGAGCAGTCGCTGAGATCACCATCAGCAACGCAGGGCTGCCCCAACAACTGGGCGACCAGTTCAGCCCCCAGGCCGCCGAAGGTTGGATCGAGGTCGATCGGTGCGGATACAGCAACGGACCAGCGGGCGCAGCCGTCGCCGCCCCGACAATCGCATTAAGCAGCCACCAACGGCTGACACGGTGCATACTCTGCCCGCCCGACTACCCGACGATCGAGAGCCGACCGTGGACACACCGATACTCCTCGACGGTGGCATGGGCCAGGAGTTGATCCGGCGGGGGGCCGAGCCGTCGCCTGCGATGTGGGCGGCCTGGGCCCTGCTCCACGACCCCGGGCTGGTCGCGGCGGTCCACGCCGACTACGTCGCCGCCGGCGTGGACGTGCTCACGACCAACACGTACTCCACGTTCGCCGACCGCCTCGAACCGGCCGGCTTCGGGGACCGTGCGGACGAACTCACCCGCCTGGCGGGCAGGCTGGCCCGGGAGGCGGCCGACGCCGCCGACCGTGACGTGGTGGTCGCCGCGTCGCTGCCACCCCTCCGCAACAGCTACAACCCGGCCCCCGACGCCGGCTACGACGAACTGCTCGGCGAGTACCGGGAGATGGTCGGGTCCCTGACCGACAGTGTCGACCTGTTCCTGCCCGAAACCATGGGTGCGCTGTACGAGGCGCAGGCGGCCGTCGACGCCGCGCACGAGTCGGGCCTGCCAGTGTGGATCTCGTTCACCCTGCAGGGATCGCCCGGCCCCCACCTGCTCGACGGAACGTCATTCGCCGAAGCCGTGGCGTCCATCGACGCCGATGCCTACCTGATCAACTGCTGTTCCCCCGAACAGATCTCCGACGCGCTCCCGATCCTCCGGGCGGCGACCGACCGACTCGTCGGGGTGTACGCCAATGCGTTCCACGACATGCCGTTGGGCTGGCGGGGACGCGAGGGAGACCCGCTGCCGCCCGGACGCACCGACATGGGGACGGACCGCTACGCACAGGTCGCCCTCGAGTGGGTGGAACTGGGAGCCGACATCGTCGGCGGGTGCTGCGAGATCGGGCCCGCCCACATCGCCCGGATCCGCCAGGTGCTACCCGCCTAGCGGGTGGCCGGTCAGTGAGTGGTGATCCTGGTGGCGTAGGAGGGTGTGCGGCCCGGCTGGTGGGGGATCCCGGGGCCGCCGACGTACTGGACAGTCTCGGCCACGACCGGGCGGGGAGGGTCGGCGGCCAGCCAGAGCCGCAGCAGGTGGCGCTTCATGGCAGGGTCGTCGTGGTCCTCGAAGGCGGTGCGGGCATGCAGCACCGTGAAGTTGTTGGCTACCACGGCCTCGCCCGCCCCGAGGGTGAAGTCCATGCACAGGTCGGCCCTGGCGGCCGTCGAGTTGAACAGGTCCAGCGCCTCGTGGTCCTCGCCGGTCAGGACGATGTCGGGGTCCTCGTCCTCTGCCATCGCGATGAACTGGGGCACATAGCGACAGCTCAACAGGCCATCGCGCACGCTGTAGACGGGGACCCTGTACGGCGTGATCGCAGCCTGTCCGTCACCCTGTTCGCCGAACCGGTGGTAGTGGAAGCCGTTGTAGAGCGGTTCGAGCAGGTCGGGGCGGCTGCACCTGATCTCCTCGTAGACGGTGTGCGAGCTCACGAACCGGCTCACCCCTCCCGACCTCGCCGGCCTGATGCAGAGGAACGAGAGGATGTCGGCAAGGTCCGTGTGGGGCAGCAGCTCCGACCGGTCCCGGTAGGCGCGGGCGTTGGGATCCTTGTCGGTCACGTCGATGACGTGGCCCAGCCGTTCGCCCATGACGCTCTGCGAGACAGCGGTACCTAGGCGCATGCCGATCCCCCAGAACATGAGGGCTGTCTCGTCGTCGGAAAGGCGATCGACCGGAAATCCACGCAAGAGCGCGAACCCCCGCCCGTGCATGATCTCCCTACGCAGGCCGCCGATCATCGGTGCGAGCGGGCCCAACGGCAGGGCGCCGGGTTGAACGGTCTGTGGATCGACACCGTCGGCTACCAGCCGGCACGCCGCCGACTCGAGCTCGGTGAGCATCCGGGGTTCGAGGTCGATCGAGATCTGGTCGACTCCGGCGAACTGCTCGCCGCGCCACAGCCCGACCGTCGGAAGTGTCGGGTGGACCCGCGACCGTGACATGAGCGGAAACCTACTGCGCGTGTCCTCCACCGCATCTAGCCGAGGCCCGGTGCTCCTGCGTAGGCGGAAAGGACCGGCTGGCCTCCCAGGTGCGCGTACAGCACCCTTGAACCCGGTGGGATCGCACCTGTCCTGACCAGGTCGATGAGTCCTGCCATCGACTTCCCCTCGTACACGGGGTCGGTCAGCATCCCCTCGGTGCGGGCCGCCAGATGGATGGCCTCGATGGTCTGTTCGTCGGGCACCCCGTACGCGGGGCCCCCGTACCCGGCCAGCACGGTGATCTCGTCGGCACGAAGGTCCCGCCCGACGCCGATCCTGTCTGCCGTGTCGGTGGCGATCCGGGTGACCTGGTCGATGGTCTGGTCGAGTGTGCCCGAGGCGTCGATGCCGATGATCCGCCGGTCGTTGCGGTCCTCGAGGGCGAACCCGGCGATCATGCCGGCCTGCGTCGATCCCGTGACCGTGCACACGACGACGTGGTCGAAGAACACGTCGTGCTCAGCCTCCTGCACGGCCACCTCCCGCGCCCAGTTGGCGAATCCCATGCCGCCGAGCGGGTGGTCGGATGCCCCCGCGGGGATCGCATAGGGCTTTCCGCCCGCCGCTTCGACCGATTCCAGGGCTCGCCTCCAACTGTCCCGGATGCCGATGTCGAATCCTGCGGGATCCATGCGGATGTCGCCGCCCAGAATCCGCGTGAGTTGGATGTTGCCGACCTTGTCATAGGCCGACTCGGGCCAGTCGACCCAGCCCTCCTGGACGGTGACGGCACCGAGGCCCAGGTAGCGGGCCACGCCTGTCACCTGCCTGGTGTGGTTGGACTGGACCCCGCCTATCGACACCAGGGTGTCGCACCCCTGCTGAAGGGCGTCGGCGACCAGGTACTCCAGCTTGCGGACCTTGTTGCCGCCGAAGGCGATGCCCGAGTTGCAGTCCTCGCGCTTGGCCCAGACCTCCACCCGGCCACCGAGCGCCTCGCTGAGGCGGCGTAGCGGGTGGATCGGGGACGGACCGAACAGCAGGGGGGTCCTGGGGAAGTCGTCGAGGCTCACGCTGTCTCCGATCGAGGGGAGCGACCGAGCCTCAAACATCGACTACCGGGTGTCGAATCCGGGACTGGTCGTTGTAAGCGTTTTCATATGTCGACGCGGTCGACGACACCGACGCCGTGCTGTGCCCGCTGCGGCCCGGAGAGGCCTCGTTCCACCATGGTTGGACGCTGCACTCCTCGCGCCC
>DQOF01000082.1 GCA_015658775.1 Acidimicrobiia bacterium
ACCCCGAGGTCGAGGCCCGGGCCCACGAGGCGGCTCTGGAGGCTTGTGCGGATCTCCGGCCCCGGATGCCACCGAGGGTGCCGATGGACGGCTGGTTCGGAGACTGGGGTGGCCGGTTCGGCAATCGGATGATGCCGCCGTTCGACGGGTTCGACGGTGGCTGGGATGGCCCGTTCGGTGGGTTCGGTGACTGGGACGGACCGTTTGGTCAGCCGTTCGGTGGTAGTGGCGGCAATTTCGGCCAGCACCAATGGCCTCCGATGCGACCCGACCCGTTCCTGAACGAGTCACCTCCATCGACAGGTCGCCGGGGAGATGTCAGAATCAGTTTCTGACTTGGTGCATTGCCTCGCGTCCGATCAGTGATCCCACCGCTTTCGACTACGGTCGGCTCAGTCCCCGGGCGGGCTGTAGGTGACGGTGTCTGCCACCGTTGCGGCGACCGTGTCGATCTCCTCGGGAGTCAGTAGAACCGTGACCCGGGCGTCGACCATGCCGGAAGCCGCGACGGCCAGGCTGAGGGCAGCCGCATCGGCGTTGGATGGTAGATCTGCGATCACCACGGCGTCGTCGTCGCCGAACGAGAAGTAGAAGGACTCGATGCTGCCGCCCAGTGATTCACAGGCGGCGGTGGCGGCGTCGCGTCGGGCCGATCCACCGTCGGATAGGAGGCCCTGTACCCCCTCGGTGGAATAGCTGGCGTGGAGCATGTACTTGGGCATGATGCCTCCTCGATTTTCCGGACCGGCCGTCGGGGCCGCCCGGGACCGGTTCTAGCACGGTTCCGGAAACGATGCCTGTGACGACCCTCGTCTAGCCTCCCAGCGTGCAACTCGGGCTCACCATCCACCTCACCGACCGGTCCATCGACATCCGCGAGCTGGCCGTCGAGGCGGAGGCACGTGGGTTCTCCTCGCTCTACGTGCCCGAGCACACCCACATTCCAAGCGACCGGACCACGCCGATTCCCGCCGGTGGTATGGACCTGGCCGACGAGTACCCGCGCTCGCCGGATCCCTGGGTGTCCCTGGCAGCCGCAGCGGCGGTGACCCAGCGGATCCGCCTGGGCACAGGCGTGGCGCTTGTCGCCCAGCACCACCCGATCAACCTCGCCAAGGCGTCGGCGTCGGTAGACGTCCTTTCCGGCGGTCGGTTCGTGCTCGGCATCGGCTACGGCTGGAACGTCGAGGAGATGGCCCACCACGGCGTCGAGTACAGGACCAGGAGGGCGCAGGCACGCGAGCACGTACTGGCCGTGAAGGCCCTCTGGGCCGAGGAGGCAGCCGAGTACCACGGCGAGTTCGTGGACTTCTCGCCCAGTTGGTCGTGGCCCAAGCCGGTGCAGAGGCCGGGCCCCCCGGTGCTGATCGGCGGTGGCGCCGGTCCGAAGCTGTTCAACCACATTGCCGAGTACGCCGATGGTTGGCTACCGATCGGCGGTGGCGGCGTGGGCGCTGCCATGGACGGCCTGCGGGCCGCCTGTGACTCGCGGGGTCGTGACCCCGCCGAATTGTCGGTCATTCCCTTCGGAACGCTGCCCGACCGGGGGAAGCTGGACCACTACGGGACACTGGGAATCAGGGAAGCCGTGCTGCGCCTGCCGTCAGCGCCACGCGACGACGTGCTACCCGTGCTCGACGAGTTCGCCCACTTCCTTGATTGACCCACCCCGTCGGTACTGTCGGCGGAGCAGGTGACCCAGCGGAAGGGGTAACGACTTGGCACATGATCTGGTCATCAGGGGGGGCACCGTCGTGGACGGCACGGGCTCACCGGCGCTCACCGCCGACGTGGCGATAGACGGCGACCGTGTGGTGGAGGTCGGCCGGGTGGACGGCCGCGGCACCAGGGAGATCGATGCCGAGGGCCGCCTGGTCACCCCCGGATTCGTGGACATCCACACCCACCTCGACGCCCAGCTTGCCTGGGACCCGATCGCCAGTTCACCGTGCTGGCACGGCGTCACCTCGGTGGTGCTGGGCAACTGCGGCGTCACCTTCGCCCCGGTGGCGCCCGGCGGTGCAGCCTTCCTCGCCGAGATGATGGAGTCGGTCGAGGACATCCCGGCCCAGAGCATCCTGGACGGGCTGTCGTGGAACTGGAGTACCTACGGCGAGTACCTCGACGAGATCGCCGGGCTGCCGAAGGGAGTCAACGTCGGCGGCATGGTCGGCCACTGCGCGGTCCGGCTGGCGGCGATGGGGGAGCGGTCCCTGGACGAGGCGCCGGCCACCGCAGACGACATCGCCGCAATGGTGCCGATGGTCGACGAGGCACTGGTCGCCGGAGCGCTCGGGTTCTCCACCTCGAGAACCCACCTGCACACCGTCCCCGACGGCCGGCACGTGCCCGGAACCAACGCCACCGCCGACGAGCTGCTGGCGTTCGCCGAGGTGCTGAAGCGACGTGGGGGCGTGTTCGAGTCAGCGCCGAGGCTGATCGGGCGGGACGACCCCGGGGAGGACAGCAACCGCGACGAGATCCACATGTACGGCGACATCAGCCGCCTCGCCGGCTGCAATGTCACGTTCGGACTGACCCAGGTAGACAGGGTGCCGGACCTGCACCTGCGGGTGCTCGACGCCGTCGAGGCCGAGAACGCCAACGGGGCACGTCTCCGGCCGCAGACCACCTCACGCCAGATCGGAATCCTGTTCGGCCTCTCGGGCCGGACCCCGTTCGATCGGACAGCCAGCTGGCGTGCCCTGCGTGACCTGCCCCTGGCCGAGAAGGTGGCACGGTTGAGCGATCCATTAGAGCGGGCGACCCTCGTTGCCGATGCCGACTCGACCACCGACTCGTTCCCGTTCGACTGGACCGCCTTCCACCCCCTGCCGAACGATCCCGTCCGACACGACCTCGGCCCCGATGACAGCGTTGCGGCCGAGGCCGCCAGGCGGGGCGTGTCGATTGGTGAGGCCTTCGTGGAGCTGGCCCTCGAACTGGACGGCCGCCGCCTGTTCACCCTCCCGTTCCTGAACCAGAGCCTGGACGAGGCCATCGGCATGTTGCAGCGGCCATACGTGACCCTCGGCCTGGCCGACGCCGGTGCCCACGCACAGCAGATCATGGACGCCAGCCAACCAACCTTCTTCCTCACACACTGGGTCCGCGACAGGGGGGCCTTCACCATCGAGGAGGCCATACGGAAGCTGACATCCGACACGGCCGACCTGTTCTCCATTCCCGACCGCGGGCGTCTGGTGCCCGGAGCCTTCGCCGACGTGAACGTCATCGACCTCGCCGGGCTGGCACTCCACTACCCCGAGATGGCCCACGACTTCCCCGGGGGCGCGGGCCGCTGGATCCAGAGGGCCGACGGCTACGAGTCCACGATCGTGAACGGCGAGGTCTTCATGCAGGCGGGTGAGCACACCGGCTCGCTGGTCGGCCAGATGATCCGGGGCTGATCCCCTGGTGGCGGTGACGGGCCCACCCCGATACCCGCCGGACTACCGTGGCGACCCGTGGTAGCTGACGGGGACCGAGGCCGGCTGGACGGCCCGCCGGCAGAACACGGGCTCGTCGACTTCGGCCTGGGGCCGTACGTGCACGGCACGCCCAGCCGCCGCTTCCCCGTGTACACGCGGGGCAACGCCGGCGAGGTGTACCCGGAGGTGGTGTACCCGCTCAGCGCCACCATCGCCCAGGCGCTCGGCGGCGACCCCTTCGGCGACGCCATCAGGGCCGTGGGCGTCCTGACCGCTGCCGAGTGCAGCGAGGACGCCGACATCCACATGGGGGTCTTCGGTGGCTACGCCTACCTGAACCTGTCCGAGTCGCGGGTCATCGCGGTGCGGACCCCGGGAGTGACCCTGGCCGAGACCGACGCCACCTTCCTCGGCTCGGAGGGCGTGGCCCCGCCACACGTGGCCCGGGCCGGCGACCGCAACCTGCTCGCCACCCTGAGGGGCGTGCGCCACGGGCTGCGGGTACTCGCAACGCGGTCCCTGCCGACCCTCGACGCCCACATCGCCGAAGCGGACCTCTGGCGGCGATCCCTGCCGGACGTGGCCGCCGCCACCGACGACGAGCTCGTCGAACTCATGACGGCGTCGGCGCCGATGCTGAACCGCATGTTCACCGACCACCTGCTCGTGAGCGCCGGCGCAGGCGCCGGCCTCACCCTGCTGCAGATGGCCTGTGCCGACCGACTCGACGACGGGACGCTGGCCCTGGTCCTGCTCTCCGGCATCGGCGACGTGGCCTCGGCCGAGCCCTCCTTCGCACTGTGGGACCTGGGCCGGATGGTGGCGGCCGACCCTGCGCTCACGGCCCTGTTCGACGAAGGCATGGACGACCTGACCGGGCGACTGGCCCGGGAGCCGGCGGCGGCAGGGTTCCTCCTCGCCTTCGACCGGTTCCTCGACGACCACGGCAGCCGTGGACCCAACGAGTGGGAGATGGCCTGCGATGTGTGGGGCACCCGCCCCGACCTGCCCCTGGCCATCGTGGACCGGATGCGACACGCCGGCGAGGGGCACGCCCCGGCGGTCAGGGCGGGCGTTTGCCGAGCCGAACGGGAGGCCGCCCTGGCCGATGCGCGATCCCGACTGCGGGGCCTGCACAGGTGGCACTTCGAGAGGTGCCTGCGCTGCGCCGTGCTGTTCAGCCGGGGCCGGGAACTAGGCAAGACGATGCTGGTCGGCATCATCCACGAGGCTCGGCTGGCAGCCCGGGAGTTGGGCAGGCGCATCGCCGAACGTTGCGGGGGCGGAAGCCCCGACGACCTCTGGTACGTGACATATTCGGAGTTAGCCGACTACCGGCGCGACCCGGCCGCCTTCGCCGCCGTGGTGGCCGCCCGGCGGGCCACCCGTGAGGCCCTGTCCGAACTCGTGCCGCCGTTCACCTTCTCAGGCGAGATGCCACCGGTCGGAACCTGGGAGAGGCGCGCCGACCGGGCGCCGGCAGCGGCCGGTCCGGGCACCGTGCTGATCGGCATCCCCGGGAGCGTCGGGGTGGTCCGGGGCAGGGCCAGGGTGGTCACCGACGCGGCCGACCCCGGCGACCTCGGTCCCGGCGATGTTCTCGTGGCGCCGCTCACCGACCCGAGTTGGACGCCGCTGTTCGTGCCCGTGGAGGCCGTTGTGGTGGACGTCGGAGGCCAGATGAGCCACGCGGTGATCGTCTCGCGCGAACTCGGCCTGCCCTGTGTGGTCAGCGTGACGGGAGCCACCGGGTCCATTCCCGACGGTGCGATAATCGAGGTGGACGGAGCCGCCGGAACCGTGACGGTACTTGAGGCCTGATCCGCAGGCCGACCGGCTGGTCAGGCGTTGGCCGCCCTGAAGGCGCCCATGAAGTCGACCAGCGTGTGCACGCTGTCGACCGCGAGGGCGTTGTAGACGCTGGCCCTTATGCCTCCGACGCTGCGGTGGCCCTTCAGGTTGACCATGCCGGCCTCGGCGGCCTCGGCCACGAAGCGCTTCTCGAGGTCCTCGTCGGGCAGGCGGAACACGATGTTCATGTGCGACCTGCTGGCCTCGTCGACAGGTGACGTGTACCAGCCGTCGCTGCCGTCGACGGCGCCGTAGACGAGGTCCGCCCGCTCGGACGCCCGCCTCTCGAACTCGACAAGGCCACCGGACGCCTTCATCCAGCGCAACACCTTGCCCATCACGTAGATGGCGAACATCGGCGGCGTGTTCGCCATCGAGTCGTTCGAGGCGTGGGTGCTGTAGTCGAGGTAGGCGGCGAGGTCCCGGCCGCTGCGACCCAGCAGGTCTGTGCGCACCACCACGATCGCCAGCCCGGCAGGGCCCAGGTTCTTCTGGGCTCCGCCGTACACCAGGTCGAAGCGACTCCAGTCGATGGGCCTGCTCAGGAAGTCGGAGCTCATGTCGCCGACCAGGGGCACGTCGACCTCGGGATAGTCGGGGAAGCGGATGCCGCCGATGGTCTCGTTGCTGGTGATGTGCAGGAAGCGTGAGCCGTCGCTGACCTGGATCTCGTCGGACGCCGGCATCCGCCTGAAGCCGCCGTCGGCGCCGCTCCATGCCTCGTATACGTCGGCCAGGAGGCGGGCATCGGCCAGGGCCTTGCCACCCCACGCACCGGTGTCGACGTAACCGGCCGACTCGCCGTCGGCGAGCAGGTTCATGGGCACCTGGGCGAACTGCAGGGTGGCGCCGCCCTGGAGGAACAACACGGTGAAGTCGTCGGGGACATCGGCGAGGTCGCGGAAGTCGGTGAGGGCGTCCATGTGGACGGCGTCGTAGGCGGGTGCCCGATGGCTGGCCTCGATGATCGACATGCCGGTGCCGTCGAAGTCGAGCATCTCGTCGCGTACCTCTTCGAGGACGCTGACGGGAAGTGTGCAGGGGCCCGCACAGAAGTTGTGGACCCGGCCTGCGGTGGTCATGTTGCTGCTCCCTCTTTCGAGCCCGGTCCGGCCGAGGCGGGAACCGAGGTCGTGGTCGGTCACTGGTCAAGGCTACCGCTGCCTGCCGGGCACCGACCGGCTCCCGGCACGGTTGGTCTGCTTCAGTCGAAGTCCAGTCTGCGCAGGGTGGGTTCGACGACCGCAGCGGTCCGTGCGGCCGACTCGGCCAGCACCGAGGCGTCCACCGTCGGCGGGTCGTTGACCCCGATGGGCACTATCTCGTAGGTGGAGCGGTCGACCCAGGTCGGCACATAGCCGGCGTCGATCACACCCACCGAGCCGTCAGGCCTGTCGGCGACGGCGAACCAGGCGATCATGCCGTCCTGGGTGGAGTCCGGGCACTCCGGCCGGCACGAACGGCGTTCGTCGCCCGGCTGGTTCGAGAGGAAGTTGCCCATGCCGATCACCGCATACTCACCGTCGATCTCCAGCACCTGCTGGACGACGTGGGCGTGATGGCCCAGCAGGAGGTCGATGTCGGGTGAGGCGAGCAACCGGGCCGCCACCAGGCCTTGTCTGTCCGTCGGCTGGATGCGGTACTCCTCGCCCCAGTGGATGCTCACGACCACGAACTCGGCACCCTCGGCCACCGCAGCCGCGGCATCGGCGAGCACCAGGTCGGCATCGAGGCTCCCGACCAGCCAGGGGGGATCGGTCGGGAGCGAGGCCCCGTTCATGATGTCGGTGTAGGCAAGATGGGCCACCGAGATGCTGCCCGGAGCGAACCAGGCCGGACCGGCATCCGCTTCGACGAGGGACATGCCGGCATGTGCGACGCCTGCCCGGTCCAGGTGGCCGAGGGTTGCCCGGATGCCCGAGGCGCCGGCATCCAGGCTGTGGTTCGACGCAACGGAGCAGCCGTCGTAACCGGCAGAGGCGATGGCATCGGCCAACTCGAACGGCACCCGGAAGTTCGGGTAGAAGACGAGGTCGGCGTCGTCCTGCGACAGAGGCGTCTCGAGGTGGCAGATGGCCAGGTCGGCGCCGGCCAGGACAGGCCGCACCCGACGAAACATCGGGTTGAAGTCGAAGCCGCCGTCAGCACCGTAGAAGCCGGCCATGTCGGACACGTACTCGTGCACGAGCAGGTCGCCCGTGGCGACCAGGGTGAACGTGCGTGCCTCGAACGCAACGGTCGTGGACGTCGGGGCGGGTGAGGTGGTCGGGACGCCGTCGGTGCCGACCGGCTGGTCGGACGTGGAAACCGCTCGGCCCTCTCCTCCGGTCCCACCGCCACCGCCGGGGGAGAGGTCGCTGAGGAAGCCGCCGAACGTGAGAACCGACACGACGGCGATGCCGATGAGCACCAACTGGGTGATGCGCCATGCCACCCACCGCTCACGGGCCGACATGACGTCGCTGGTCCCCGGCCGGTCGGCGGAGCCGGTGTCGCTCACGTGAGCTCGCTCAGGATCGCCACGCCGGGCCTGACGCCCTGGTCGTTCACGCCGTCGGTCCGGACCGGCCGGCCACCGACGAGCACGTGGCGCACGCCCTCGGCCTCCCGGGCGGGATCGGCGATGGTAGACGTGTCGATGATGGTCGTCGGGTCGAAGACCGTGATGTCGGCAACCGCGCCCGACTGGATCCGACCCCTGCGGGCCATGGCCGGGCTGATGCCACCCAGAAGCCTTGCCGGGAGGATCGTCATCTTGGCAAGTGCCTCGGGGAGCGTCAGCAGGCCGCGCTCACGCACATAGTGGCCGAGCACCCGGCTGAAGCATCCGGTAGATCGGGGATGGTTGTTGTGGGGCCGTTCCAGGATGGCATCTGAGCCGATCATCACCCACGGCGCGGTCAGCGACGTGTCGATGTCGTCGTCGCTCATCGCGAACGCAGCCGTCAACAGGCGGGCGGCCCGTGCTGCACGGAACGTCTCCTCGGTGAGGCGTTCGTCGGTCCCGGCTACCTGGAGGTCGCCGTACGAGATGCCGTACTTCTCGCGGAAGTTCTCGAACCGGGCGTTTCCGGCGCTGGTGGCCCAGAACGTGTACGGGTAGGTGCAGGCGGTGATCGACAGGCCCGACGCCTGCGCCGCCTCGAGTTGGGCGATCGCCTCGGCCATGCGGCCCGTGCCCCCGGTGGAGTTGACGTGCTCGATGTGCACCATGCACCCGGTGCGCCGGGCAACCGATATCGCCTCGTCCAGCGCCTCCTCCTGGGTGCCCGGAGGCAGGTTCTCCGAGTAGCGGACATGCAGGCAGAGGGGCACCGAGTAGCGGGCGGCCACCTCGCCGT
>DQOF01000067.1 GCA_015658775.1 Acidimicrobiia bacterium
ATCGAGTTCGATAGAGCCATCGGGGAGGAGGACCGCATCATGCTCGAGCGGCTGTCCGGCGAACTTCCCCTGGAGCAGACGGCGTTGGTCAGCGTTCGGGCCGACAAGGCCTCGGTCGAGTGGCGTCGCCTGTTCACGGCGATGCTGGGAGCGTGATCGGTGGGCACTGCGGCGATCGACGATGCGGTGGCGAGGCTCCGGGGCGGTGGAAGGGTCCTGGTGGCAGGCTGGGAGGATGGGGTCGGCGGGACGGTGGTCGCAGCCGGCCATGCCCGGGAGTGGTTCGAGGCCCACACACTCGGGTTCCACATGGTTGAGCCGGCCGAACGTGGTCCGGGCGGATTTCTCTCCGAGCCATCGCCGGAGTCGGCTGCGGTCGAGTTGCTCCAGCTGGCCGGAAGATCCGAGGGCGGCTACGGCATCCTGCTTCCGGTTCGAACCACGGTGTCCGGCGATGCCGTTCTGCCCCGATTCGCCGACGACGAGGGCCTGGTGCTCATAGACCACGAGGACCTCGCCCACCATCTCTGGCGCAACGCCCGGTTGGTCGTGGCGAACGGCTCAGCACCCGTACCAACACGCTCCGGCACCTTCGAGGGTCACGTGTTCACCAGCCTCGTCGACGGCCTTGAGCACATCGCATTGGTCTTCGGCGAAGTTGCCGGCGACGGGGTGGTCACACGGGTTCACTCGGAGTGCCTGACTGGGGATGTGTTCGGCTCCCGCCGATGTGACTGTGGGGCCCAACTGGAGATGTCACTCGACCACATAGCGGGGGAGGGACGTGGGGTTGTGATCTACCTACGTGGCCACGAGGGCCGCGGAATCGGTCTGGCAGAGAAGTTCAGCGCCTACCGACTGCAGGACCGTGGCCTCGACACGATCGAGGCCAACCTGGAGTTGGGTCACGAAGTCGACTCTCGCCATTACGGGGTTGCGGCACAGGTCATCTCCCTGCTGGGGATAACCTCGGTGGTGTTGTTGACCAACAACCCGGAGAAGATCGTGGGCCTGACCGACCTCGGTGTCACCGTCGCCGGTCGGCTTCCTCTCTGGAGTGAGCCGACAGCGGAGAACGAGCGCTACCTGGAGACGAAACTCTCCCGCCTCGGGCACCTGGCTCCGGGTGTGTCCTGACGCCTCATTCCCGGCCGGTCTGGCGGAGGAACGTGAGGCTGTCGAAGTAGTCGACCCGCCGCCTGATCAGGCCATCGGCAACCACGAAGTTGAACATGCCTGGTATCTCGACCGGCGCACCGTCGTGGACGGCACGCATCAGGTACGCGGCAGCCACCCTGTTGCCCTCGGTAACTGTCTCGAGCAACTCGTAACTGAGTCCCTCGAATGCAGACAGGAAGGCAGGCAGGCGGTCCCGGTACGCGGCTCGTCCGATGCATGAGTCGCCCAGGGCGCTCTTGTGGACGTTCTCGAAGTCGTCGCTGACGTGTGCGGCGATTTCGTCGGGGTCACCATCCTCGAACGATGACATATAGGAGGCGACGACAGCGGTTGGATCGGTGTCTATCCCCAGACCTCCTGAGCAGTGGCGTAGATGCCTTGGTCGTAGGAGAACTCGATCGTGTTTCCGTCAGGGTCGTGGGCCATGCAGATATAGCCGATCGGAGGGGGCATCTGTGTCGGAGGCATGGCGAGGCTTCCGTCGGCCTCGGCCACGGCGGCGGCTCTGTCGATGTCGTCCCGGCTGCACAGCTCGATCCCGAGGTGGGCGAACGGTCCCAGGACGGTGTGCGGCGACTCTCCGAAGGGGTCCTTTCCCTCGAAGAACTGGGACACGACGAGCAGGAACGGGCTCTCGACGTTGTCGCTGTGGCCCAGCCATGCGCCGTAGCCGGACTCGTCCTCCCTCCGAGCCAGAAGGGTGAGCGGGGTGTGCTCGGTGTACCAGGCGATGGTGGCGTCGATGTTGTTGACCCGTAGCGCCACGTGGGTCCAGCGGGCCGACGGGGGGTGTACCGAGTATGTGTCTTCAGGCATTGGTTTCTCTCCCGTCGGAAGCTATTCGATGGTCCACCCGTCGGGCAGTTTGACATCTCCCATGGCCTGGTGGGTTTCCTCGTCTTGCTCCGCGTCGGGCAGGTGCTGCCACAGGAGCATCTGGTTGCCCCATGGATCGAGGAACGAGGCGTTGGCTCCGCCGAACTCCGTCCAGAAGTGGTTGCGCCACAACTCGGTGCCTCCGAGCCGGTTTGCCGCCTCAAGGATCCTGTCGAATGAATCGTCCTCGCTGACCAGGATCCAGGCCCGGATCGATCTGCCACCTGAACTCAGATGGCGCGGCTCGGTGGGCTCGGATTCGGGGTGGGGTCGGGCGTTGGCGGCGTTGTACAGGCCCATGTGGAGGTTGCCGGTCGGGCCCTGTGTTCCGTCGTCGACCTTGAAGTTCTGGCCCGGCACGATGCGGTGGAAGAGTCCCGGGATGCGCTCCTCGACCTCCCATCCGAATACCTCGCTGTAGAAGGCGTGGGCGGCCGCCGGGTCGGTGGATGGAATGTCTATGAAGACGAGCGCGTTGGGGTAGGACACGGGTGCTCCCTGGTTGAGACTCGGTAGGTGGAGCGACCATAACAGTTGGTCTGATGGTCTGACCAGTTCTGTGATCGGTTCGGTTTGTGGTAGTGCTTTTCGAGTGCGGTCGGCTGGCGGGTGGCCCCTACACACTCTGCTGGTAGTCTTTGCGTCCGTGGACGGCCCATCCGGGTCGTTCGGGGTCGGGTTCGAAAGCTCCGGCCCTCCGTATGGCTTCCGGCGACGCACAGCGCGCCACGAGGCTGGGTCCGACACCCGAGGTACCGATGCCGACCAACCTGCCTCCCAAGGCCGACACCATCTCAGAACACAAGTTGCACGAGACCGATACCGGTTCTCCCGAAGTGCAGATTGCGTTGCTGAGTGATCGCATCACCCATCTCACCGGCCACCTGAAGGTCCACAAGAAGGACCATCACAGCCGGCGGGGTCTGCTGATGCTGGTGGGTCGCCGCCGACGGCTGCTCGACTACGTCAACAAGAACGACGTCGAGCGCTATCGGGCGATCATCGCCAAGTTGGGGCTGCGGCGGTAGGCAGGTACCAGGAACCGGTCGGCCACAGGGCCGCCCGCTCCGCGTCGGGGGTCCGGACCACCGGAACCGACAACACAACGATGACGCCGGGTCCCGGCGGTCCCCAGTGCCAGTTGCGTGCCGCTCGGCGTGCGGCTTCCGGAAGGAAGCACGCATATCGGGATGCATCAAACTGGAGTCTGGTGGTCGTGCGAGATCGGGTATGCCGCACCGAGCGGCCATCGTCCCGTCCGGAGGGTTTCCGGCCGGGATAACAGAAGAGGAAAACATGACCGAAGTACAGACCGAAGAACAGACCGAAGTACAGACCGAAGTAAAGACCGAAGTAAAGACAGTGTCCTGCACCTTCAGTGGGACCGAGAAGACGATGTCGTTCGAGACCGGCCGCCTGGCCGGCCTGGCCGATGGTGCCGTCCTGGCCAAGATCGGCCGATCCACCGTGCTGGTGACGGCCACCGGCTCCAGGTCGCCCCGACCGGGAGCCGACTTCTTCCCGCTGACCGTCGACATAGAGGAGAAGATGTACGCCGCGGGCAAGATCCCGGGCTCCTTCTTCCGTCGTGAGGGCCGTGCGCCCGAATCGGCGATCCTGACCTGCCGCCTCATCGACCGCCCACTGCGGCCGATGTTCCCCGCCGGGTTCCGCAACGAGGTCCACATAGTCGGCACCGTCATGGGCGCCGACATGGAGAACCCCCACGACGTGCTCGCACTCAACGGCGCCTCGGCTGCGCTCATGCTGTCCGGCATCCCGTTCGACGGCCCGATCGGTGCCGTGCGCATCGCATGGTCGGCTGCCGGTGAGTGGATCGCCCACCCCACCTACGAAGAGGGCTCCGACTCGGCGTTCGAGATGGTCGTGGCCGGTCGTCTCCTCGACGACGGCGACGTCGCTGTGATGATGGTCGAGGCCGGCGGTACCCCATCCACCTACGAGGTCTACGAGGCAGGCGCCCCGAAGGTCGACGAGGCCGTACTGGCCGGCGGCCTGGACTTCTCCAAGCAGTTCATCCGCGAGGTCATCGAACTCCAGCAGGAGCTCGTCGACGCCGTCGGTGCGCCTGAGATCATGCCCTTCGAGGTCACTGTCGACTACACCGAAGAGATCAGGGCCGCGGTCGAGGCCGCCGGCCGGGAGCGCATCGCCGAGACCCAGACGATCGCCGTGAAGGCGGACCGGGGCGTGGCCGAGGCCGCCGTCAAGGCCGCCCTCCGCGAGGAACTGCTGCCGCAGTTCGCCGACGTCGACAATGCCGACCGTCAGATCGGTGCGGCGATCAGGTCGGTCACCAAGGACGTGGTGCGTGCCCGCATCGTCTCCGACGGCCTGCGCATCGACGGTCGCGGCACCGGCGACCTGAGGCCGCTGTCCACCGAGGTGGGGGTCATTGCGACCGCCCACGGTTCGGGCCTCTTCCAGCGGGGCGAGACACAGGTGCTGAACTTCACCACGCTCGGCACGGGTCGCATGGACCAGATGATCGACGGCATCGATCCCATCACCCGCAAGCGCTTCATGCACCACTACAACTTCCCGCCGTTCTCCACCGGCGAGACGGGCTTCATGCGGGGTCCGAAGCGTCGTGAGATCGGCCACGGAGCGCTCGCCGAGCGGGCCCTCGTGCCGGTCCTGCCGGCCTTCGAGGAGTTCCCGTACACGTTGCGCCTCGTTTCCGAGGTGCTGTCGTCCAACGGCTCGACCTCGATGGCCTCGGTGTGTTCGTCGAGCCTCTCAATGATGGACGCCGGCGTGCCTATCAAGGCGGCGGTGGCCGGAATCGCGATGGGACTCGTGTACCTCGACGGCGAGTACGTCACCCTCACCGACATCCTCGGCGCCGAGGACGCATTCGGCGACATGGACTTCAAGGTGGCGGGCACGGCCGACTTCGTGACCGCCCTGCAGCTCGACACCAAGATCGATGGCATTCCCGCCGACGTCCTGGCTGGGGCGTTGAACCAGGCCAAGGAGGCCCGGCTCAAGATCCTGGCGGCGATGGCCGACGCGATCGCCGAACCGCGCGACGACGTGGGCGAGAACGCCCCGAAGATCGTCAGCTTCGAGATCCCGATCGAGAAGATCGGCGAGGTCATCGGCCCGAAGGGCAAGATGATCAACACCATCCAGGCAGAGACCGGTGCCGACATCAGCGTCGACGACGACGGAACGGTGGGCATCGTGTCCATCGCCTCGCCCGACCGTGGCGCCGTGGCCGAGGCCGAGCGCCAGATCCAGCTGATCATCGACCCGCCGACCGCAGAGGTCGGTGCCGTATACGAGGGTCGCGTCGTGAACATCACCAAGTTCGGTGCGTTCGTGAACATCCTGCCCGGCCGTGACGGCCTGGTCCACATCTCCAAGCTGGGTGCCGGCAAGCGCATCGACAGGGTGGAGGACGTGCTGGAGCTGGGTCAGCCCCTGACGGTCGTCGTCGAGGACGTCGACCCGAACGGCAAGATCTCGCTGAAGCCGGCCGGGGATGCTCCGGTCGAGAAGCCTGTCGAGAAGCCTGCCGAGCAGGCTGCTGTGGCAGACGAGGTCGAGGACGGTCCAGGCGGTTCCGACGACGGCTCCGATGCCGCTGAGGCTCCCGAAGGGGTCCAGGCTGCCGACCAGCCCGGAGACGACGGAGACGACGCCTACGACGTTGACGGGAACGGCGCCTACGACGACGACACCGACTACGCACCGGCTGGGCCCGAACGCGTCGAGGTCGGCTTCGAGGCGGCGTTCAGCGCCGAGTTGGAGGCCGTGCACGGTGACCTCGGGGTCGCCGTGCCCTCGAACCGCGGCGGTGGTGGCGGTCGGCGGCGGCGGGGTCGCTGAGCAGCCACGCTGACACGGGCCTCCCAGGAGGCCTCAGACGGGCCACCGAACCGGTGGTCGAGTTGACCATGCCCTCCGACGGGCCGACCGATGGACCGAGTGTGGTGTCCGAGCGCATGCCGGACGCCCACTCCGTCTCGGTCGGCGTGTGGGTGGGTGTGGGTGGCAGGGACGAGCACGACGGGATATCGGGCGCCTCCCACTTCCTCGAACACCTGCTGTTCAAGGGAACCGACAGCCGTTCGTCACGTTCCATAGCCGAGTTGGTGGATGCCACCGGCGGCGAGATGAACGCCTTCACCACCAAGGAGTACACGGCCTTCTACGCCAGGGTCCCGGCGGGCGGACAGGAGCTCGCCACCGCGCTGCTGGTCGATGTGGTGGGCTCGCCCGCACTGCGGCCCGACGATGTCGAGACCGAGCGCCAGGTGATCCTGGAGGAACTGCACCTCCAGGCCGACGACCCCGACGATGTCGTCATCAGCCTCCTCTACGAGGCGGTGTTCCCCGGTCACCCCCTGGGACGCGAGGTGCTCGGCACCGCCGAATCGGTGGAGGCCATCGGGCGTGACGAGATAGCCGGGTTCCACGAGAAGTGGTACCGGTCGCCGAACCTCGTCGTCGCCGCCGCAGGCGATGTCGACCACGCCCTGCTCGTGGAGCAGGTGGGTGGGGCGTTCGCAGGCAGTGGCGAGGCCGGTCGCCCCGTGCGGAGCGCTCCGTCGCCACAGTTGGAGCCTGGCCGGTCGCTCGTGCGCCCCACCGAGTCCACCCACATGGCGTGGGGCTGGAGGGGCCTGCGGCGTGACGATCCCCGTCGCCACGCCCTGGCCCTGGGCCTCCACGTGCTGGGCGGCGGCCTTTCCAGCCGCCTCTTCCGGTCCGTCCGCGAGGAGCGGGGGCTCGCCTACAGCGTGTATGCCTCGACGAGCGGCTATCAGGACGCCGGCCTGGTCACCGTCTATGCGGGCACGGCTCCCGACAGGGTCGACGAGTTGTCCACGGTTGTCGCAGCCGAGGTGGGGGAGGTGGCAGCCCACGGGGTTACAGCAGCCGAGCTGGCCATAGCCCGCGACGGGTTCGAGGGGTCGATCCTGCTCGGCCTGGAGGGCTCCGGCAGTCGGATGGGCAGGCTCGGCACCGGCCAGAGCCTGCTCGGCAGGGTCATGCCCATCGACGAGTACGTGGCGGTCCTGCGGTCCGTCACCCTTGATGACGTGAATGCGGTGCTGGCCGACGTGCTGGCGCCCGAGCCGACCCTCGCCCAGGTGGGTCCGGCCGGCGGTTAACGGCCCCGGCGGTACGCCCACCGGCCGCTAGCCTCGCCGACATGAGCGACTCTGCGGCCCTGCGCGTAGGCGTCATCGGTGCGGGCGGCCGTATGGGGAGGACCGCCTGCGCTGCGGTGGCGTCGGCCGACGACCTGGACCTGACGGTGGCAGTCGATCCGGCGGCCGCGGGCTCGAGGATCAGCGGCGTGACCGTGGTCGGTGCGATGGCCGACCTCTTGGACGCAGGGGTGGACGTGGCGGTCGACTTCAGCGTCGCCGATGCCAGCCGGGCCAACCTGCCCGTGCTGGCCGCTGCCGGGGTGCATGCCGTGGTCGGCACGACCGGCCTCGACGCCGACGACCTGTCGGCCCTGCGACAGGCGTTCACGTCCAGCAACTGCCTCGTGGTGCCCAACTTCGCCATTGGCGCCGTGCTCATGCAGCGGTTCGCGGAGATGGCCGCTCCATGGTTCGACACGGCCGAGATCATCGAGTTCCACCACGACGGCAAGGTCGACGCCCCTTCGGGGACCGCGCTGGCCACCGCGGAGCGCATGGCCGCTGCCTCGGCCGACTGGGCCGAGGATCCGACTGAACGCGAGGTCCTGCCTGGCGCGCGCGGGGGTGCCGGGCCCGCCGACATCCGGATCCACGCCGTCCGCATGCGGGGCATGGTGGCCCACCAGGAGGTCGTGCTCGGAACCACCGGGCAGACGTTGGTGATCAGGCACGACACCATCGACCGTGTGTCGTTCATGCCGGGGGTCCTACTGGCCGTCCGCAACGTCGCCGGGCTCTCGGGGCTCACCGTCGGGCTCGACGGCCTGCTCGGCCTCTGAGCCGACGCGACCGTGTCCGTGCGTCGCCTGCTGCGCCCGGCGTGGCTGCTGACCCACCTGCTGGTGGTGGCGGCCTTCGTCGTGATGGTGAACCTGGGCTTCTGGCAACTCCGGCGCCTGGATGCGCGCCAAGCCCACAACGCCATCGTCGAGGAGCGGATGTCACAGCCTGTCGGACCCTTCCACGAGGTCGTGGACCTGGTGAACCCGGAGGAGTCGGCGAACCGGCCCGTGGAGGTCCCGGGGGTCTTCGATCCCGGGCGAGAGGTGTACGTGATGAACCGCACCAGGGACGGTCTGCCCGGTGTGCACGTGGTGACGTTGATGGAGGGAGGGTTCGGAGCCGTCGCCGTCGACCGCGGCTTCCTGCCCCGTCCCGTGTACATGGGGGGTGAGGAGCACTACTGGGCTCCCGGCGGCGGCGAGGTGGTGGTGACGGGTTGGATCCGGCTCTCCCGCACGAGCCGCTTCGGCAACGGGGACGAGGTCGACGTGGTCGACATCGCCGACCTCTCCGGGCGCTGGGGAGTGGCTCTGCTGCCCGCATACGTGCAGGCCACGGCCGGTGCTGCCGCGGGCGACTATCCCCTCCGCCCGCAGGTTCCCGACCTGACCTCGGGGCCACACCTCGGCTACGCCGTCCAGTGGTTCGTGTTCGCGGTCATCGCCCTCGTCGGGTATCCGCTGGTGCTGGTCCGGATCACCCGTGACGACCAGTTGGTAGCGTGACCGCCATGTCACACCCGAGCGGACCAGAGGTGCGCATCATCCACTCCCTTCGGGTGCGCGGCTTGGCCGACACTCCCCTCGTCGCCGCTGCCGCAGGAATGCCGGAGGTCGAGGTCGAGGGACTGCTCTCCGACCTCCAGACTGTCGGCGACGTGCGCTATCGCGACGGCCGGATGTCGGGTTGGATGCTGACGCCCGACGGGCGGCGCCGCGGCGAGGAACTGCTGGCCGCCGAGCTGGATGCGGGCGGTGTGCGCGACGGTATCGACGCCTCGTACCGGGCCTTCTTGGCCGTGAACCAACGGTTCCTGAAACTGTGCACCGACTGGCAGATGCGTGTCCCCGCAGATGATCCTGGCGGGGAGCCCGTTCTCAACGACCACACCGATGCCGACCACGATGCCGCCGTGATCAACCGGTTGGCCGCCATCGACGAGGTGGTACAGGAGATCTCCGCCGGCCTTGCGGCGTTGCTCGACCGGTTCGACGGCTACGGGCGGAGGTTCGGCGAGGCGCTCGCACGCGTCCGGGCGGGGGACCACAAGTGGTTCACCAGGCCCATGATCGAGTCGTACCACACCGTCTGGTTCGAGTTGCACGAGGACCTGCTGGCCACCCTCGGCATCCAGAGGGCCGGCGAGACGGTGGCGGTCTAGGTGGTGGAGATGCAGGCCCGCTCCGGTGGAGCCCGGTTCGGCCGGGTGCTGACGGCGATGGTCTCCCCGTTCGCCGCCGACGGGTCGCTCGACCTGGACGGGGCCGGCGTGCTGGCCCGTTGGCTGGTCGAGCACGGGAGCGAAGGTCTCGTGATCGCCGGCACCACCGGAGAGTCGCCGACGCTCACGCATGGCGAGCAGATCGACCTGGTGGCGGCTGTGGCCGATGCCGTCGACGTGCCGGTCATCGCAGGGGCCGGCAGCAACGACACCGTGGCGGCGGTGGAGCTCACCCAGCGCTGCTCAGAGGCGGGCGCTGCGGGCATCCTGACGGTCACCCCGTACTACAACCGCCCGTCCCAGGCCGGCCTCGTGCACCACTTCGGCGCGGTGGCCGGGGCGACCGACCTGCCTGTGATCCTCTACGACATCCCGACACGATCGGGGCGCAAGATCGACACCGACACGATCCTGCGGCTGGCCGACGAGGTCGATAACATCGTCGCCGTGAAGGATGCTGCCGGGAACCTGCCCGAGACGGCCCGCCTCATAGCGGCGGCGCCAGACGGATTCGAGGTCTACAGCGGCGAGGACGCCCTCACGCTGGCACTCCTGGCCCTCGGCGCGGTCGGCACCATCAGCGTGGCATCGCACTGGTGCGGACCTGAGACGGCCGCCCTCATGGACGCGTTCTTCGACGGCGACGTGGCCGGCGCGGCGGCGATCAACCGCAGGCTGATCCCGTCCTACGACTTCGAGTCGGGAGACCTGAACCCGAACCCGGTTCCGACCAAGGCCATGCTCAAGGTGCTGGGCCTGCCCGGCGGCGACTGCAGGCCCCCGATGGGCCCCGAGCCCGACGGGTTGGCCGATCGTGCCCGCCAGGTGCTCGTGGGCCTCGGCCGCGGCTGAGCCTCTCCACCCGACCCGGAGACCACACCCGTGCCCGCACCAGTCGACCTGACCTTCCTCGGGGGCCTCGGAGAGATCGGTCGCAACTGTGCCGCCCTCGAGGCACAGGGGCGGATCGTGATGCTGGATTGCGGCCAGTTGTTCCCCGACGACCTGCCCGGCGTGGATGCCGTGCTGCCGGACTTCACGTGGCTGCGCGAGAGGGCCGACCGCATCGACGGCTGCGTCATCACCCATGCCCACGAGGACCACATCGGCGGCCTGCCCTACCTACTTCGGGAGATGTCGTTCCCGATCTACGGGTCGCCGTTCACTCTCGGCATGGTGAGGGCAAAGCTGAAGGGGGCGAGGGTGCCGGTGCCCGAACTGGTCGAGCTGCACGACCACGACCGCCGTCGGATCGGGCCGTTCGACTGCGAATTCCTGCCGGTCACCCACTCGACGCCCAGCGGCCTGATGACGCTGTTCGGCACGCCGCAGGGCCTGATCCTGCATTCCAGCGACTTCAAGCTGGATCCCACCCCGGTCGACGGCCGGGTGACGGACCTGCCCCGGCTGCGGGAGCTGGCCGCCGGCGACGGCATCCGGCTGCTCCTGGCCGACTCGACCAACGCAGGGACCGCCGGAGCGACGGGCTCCGAGTCGGAGATCGGCCCCGTGCTACGGCAGGTGTTCGAGGACAACGTCGGTCGGCGCATCATCGTGGGGGCGTTCTCCAGCCACGTCCACCGGATCCAGCAGATCGCCGATGCAGCCGCCGGCTCAGGTCGCCGCCTAGTGGTGCTCGGCCCCTCGATGGTCCGCAACGTCACCCTGGCCCGCGACCTGGGCCTGCTGCGGATACCAGAGAGGATGCTGGCGACCGAGGACGAGTTGGCCGACCTCGGGCCCGGGCGGGTCTGCGTGGTCTGTACGGGCTCACAGGGTGAGCCCCGTGCCGCCCTGGCCCTCATGGCGCAGGGTCGACACCGCTGCGTGACCATCTGTGACAGCGACACGGTGGTCTTCTCGTCGCATCCGATCCCCGGCAACGAGTCGGGAATCGGTCGCCTGCACAACGCCCTGGCCCGGCGTGGGGCGCAGCTCGTGCACAGCCGCCAGATCGGCGTGCACACGAGCGGCCACGGCAGTGCCGATGAGTTGCTCGCCCTGCACGATGCCGCAGACCCGGCGCTGTTCATCCCCGTGCATGGCGAGTACTCGCACCTCGTGGCCCACCACGAGCTGGCCCTGGGACGCGGAATGCGCGCCGACCGGGTGCTGCGCTGCACCGACGGCGACAGGGTGCGACTGGACGACGACGGCCTGAGGCACCTGGGCCGCGTGTCGGACCGCTATGTGATGGTCGACGAGGCCGGCAGGCCGGTGAGCGACGACCTGGTGGAGGAGCGGCGTGGGTTGTCGGGTGAGGGGTTCGTGGTGGTGCGCGTGGTGGTCGACGGCCGGAAGGGGCGCCTTGCCGAGCCGCCGTTCGTGGAGACCCGTGGGTGGGTCGACCCGTCGGAGCGCGACGAGTGGTGCACCGCCGTGTCCGAGGTTGTCGCGAAGGCGTTGTCGTCGGCGGTCGCCGACGGCGAGCGCGACACGAAGGAGCTGGGCCGCCTGGCGCGACGGGCGACCGGGCGCCTGGTGTCCAAGCGGACCGGTCGGCGACCGGCGCTGGTGCCCGTGGTCGAGGTCCGCTGAGCCCTACGGGCGACAGGCGATCCACGGGCTGTCGGGCGCTGGTCGGCCCCGGCTCTGCCCCTGTGTTGTCACTGCCCGGTGGTACGTTTGGATCGCTGTGAGCACCAAGTCCGCACGCTCGGGATCGTCCGGTAAGCCGAAGCGCCAGTCAGGCCGGGATCGCCGGGTCGCGGACGATGCGTCCGAGACGCCACCCGCCGAACCCCGGCGTCCGGGTCCGTCGAAGCAGCCGGCCAGGGAGTCGCTGGTCCGGCGCATGGCCAGGGCGGCGTTCGCCGGCAGGGCCGACGAGCTGCTGGGGCTGGCGCTGGTCCTGGGCGGCCTTCTCACCGGCCTCTCGATCTACCTGGGCAAGGCGGGCATCGTCGGCTCGATGATCGACGGTGGGGCCGGCTGGACCGTCGGCATCATCAAGGTCGCCGTACCTGTCGCCATGGTCGCCACGGGCCTGGCCATGTTCAGGGAGCGCAGCGAGTTCGGCGAGATCACCAAGCGGCTGCCGGTCGGGGTGGCCATGGCAATCCTGAGCCTGACGGGGCTGCTCCACCTGGTGCGGGGCCGGCCGGGGTTCGACGACGGTGCCGACGGCCTGGGAGCCGCAGGCGGGCTTCTGGGCCTCGCCGTCGGCGGCGGCCTGGACGCAGCGGTCGCCACATGGGGCGCGGTGCTCATCCTCTGCGGTGCCGGGCTGACAGCCATCGCCGTCATCACCCGCACATCGGCCAGGCAGGCGGCCAGGGGGGCGGCGATTGGGGCCCGCCATGCCGGCAGGGGCGCGGTGGCGGGCCTGCGCCCCATCGGGCGCGGACTTCGCAACTGGGTCCAGAGCCTCCTGAGCCCGCCCGGGGCCGACGGCACTGCACCGGTTGCGGTCCGACACGAGCCAACCCCGCCGGCCGAGGCCGGATCCCGGCCCGACACGGTCCCCGGACAGGAGGCGGCCGATCCGCCCGGTGGGACGGACGCGGACCCACAGTCGGCTCCGGCGAAGCGCAGGCGAAGGCCGAAGGGGGCTGCCGTCGCCGGTGAGCAGCTCACGATCGAACTGGGTCCCGCCGTGGTCGACTCTCCATGGCGCCTGCCGCCGGTCGGAATCCTGTCGCGCAGCGAAACCCACGACATAGACGCCAGGGCGGTCGAGGACCGGGGCCAACGGCTGCAGGAGGCGCTCGCCGCACACGGGGTCGACACCCGCCTGGTCGACATGACCGTCGGCCCCACCGTGACCCGCTACGCCCTGCAACTGGGCGACGGGGTGAAGGTTGCCCGCGTGACAAGCCTCCACAAGGACATCGCGTATGCGCTGGCGGCTACCGACGTGCGCATCCTGGCGCCGATCCCCGGCCAGCAGGCGATAGGAATCGAGGTTCCCAACGAGGAGCGCGTCGTCGTCGCCCTCGGCGACATCCTTACCTCGGCCGAGGCTGCCAAGGCCCGGCATCCCCTGGAGGCGGCCATAGGGCGCAACATCGACGGCAAGCCGGTGATGGTCAACCTGGCCACCATGCCGCACCTGCTGATCGCCGGTGCCACGGGCGCCGGAAAGTCGTCGTGCATCAACTCGCTGGTGACCTCGATCCTGATGCGCTCGACACCCGACCAGGTGCGCCTGATCCTGATCGATCCCAAGCGGGTCGAGATGGGCCAGTACGAGGGCGTGCCGCACCTGCTCACGGCGCCCGTCACCGATCCCAAGAAGGCCGCCAACGCCCTGAACTGGGCCGTCCGCGAGATGGAGCGCCGCTACAGCCTGCTGTCGACCTGTGGGTTCCGCGACATCACCGGGTACAACGCCGCGTACGACCGGGGCGACCTGAGGGCGCCGCTCGGAACCACGGACGACGACGGCGAACCGCTGAGATACCGCCGACTTCCGTTCATCCTGGTGGTAGTCGACGAGCTGTCCGACCTCATGATGGTGGCCGCACGCGATGTCGAGGACTCGATCTGCCGCCTGGCCCAGATGGCCAGGGCCGTCGGCATCCACCTGGTGGTGGCCACGCAGCGGCCGTCGGTCAACGTGATCACGGGAGTGATCAAGGCCAACATCCCCGCCCGGCTGGCGTTCGCAGTGTCGAGCCTCGCCGACAGCAGGGTCATCCTCGACCAGCAGGGCGCCGAGCGCCTCGTCGGCCAGGGCGACATGCTGCTGCTCGGGCCCAGCTCCAACACAGCCCAGCGGATCCAGGGCGCCTGGGTAAGCGAGGCTGAGGTACGTCAGGTGGTGGCCGCGTGGACCCGACAGGTCGACGACATCCTGAACGCCGGCGACGGTGCCGACGAGGGGGAGGCCACCGACCTTCCGCCCGTGCTGGAGCGGGTCGTCGATTCCATAACCGACGACTCCCGTCGGCCGGCCGTGGTCGGCGGTGACGATGACGAGCTGTTCCAACAGGCCCGCGACCTGGTCGTGGCGAGCGGCCTGGGGTCCACCTCGATGCTCCAGCGCAAGCTCCGGGTGGGTTTCGCCCGCGCCGGGCGCCTCATGGACCAGCTGGAGGCGGCGGGCGTGGTGGGTCCGTCCACCGGCTCGAAGGCACGCGAGGTGCTGGTCGGCGCCGAGGGTCTCGAGAACCTCCGCGAGCAGGGCCTCTAGACGACTGCCGGACGTCGGTAGCCTCGGGCGGTGGCCCAGAACCTCCTCCTGCTCCTGGTCGGCATGGTGGGCCTGACGCTGTCCGCCGACCGGTTCGTGGCGGGTGCGCTGCAGTTGGCCGCACGCCTGAACGTGTCGACCGTCGTGGTCGGGGCCCTGGTCATCGGCTTCGGGACGAGCGCACCGGAGCTGGTTGTCTCCACCGTCGCCACGCTCACGGAGGGGGCGGAGGGGACCGCCCTGGGGATCGGCAACATCATCGGGGCGAACGTGGCGAACCTGACGTTGGTCCTGTCGGTTCCGGTGCTGGTCTTCGGCAGCATCTCCATCCAGAAGGGTGTCAAGCGCCAGGCGGTGCTGTCCGCCACCGGCGTGACAGTCTTCGCGGTGGCGGCCTACGTGGGACAGCCGACGGTCCTGAAGGGCGTCGGCATGGCGCTGCTGATGGTGGTCGCGCTGCGGATCGTCGTCCGCCTGGGCGAGGGCGTCGACACCGGTGTCACCTCGGATGGAGCAGGTGGACCAGGCGCCTGGGTCTGGACGGTCGTGGGCCTGGTCGGGACCGTGGGATTCGCCCACGTCGTGGTTCGTGCGGCGACCGGGATCGCCGACCAGATGGGGTGGACAGGCGGCTTCGTGGGGTTCGCCCTGGTGGCGCTCGGCACGACGCAGCCCGAGCTCCTCACGGCGCTGGCCGCCGCCCGTCGCGGCGAGGCGGGCCTGGTATTCGGCAACCTGCTGGGCTCCAACCTGTTCAACAGCCTCACCGTCGGGTCGGCGGTGTTCCTGGCGAACGGGAACAAGCCCTATGACGAGGCGTCGCGGCTGCCGGTCGGCAGCCTGCTGGTCATGGTGGCCGTGAGTTGGCTGGTGATCGTGGTGATGGGCACCGGACGTCGGATCCGCCGCGGCGAGGCGGTCATCCTGCTGTGCGTCTACGGCGCTGTGCTGGCATGGTTGGCGGTCACGGGCGCCACGGTCTGAGCACCGGACGGTGGCGTGGCGCCGAGCGCCTAGCCTGAGTTGATCATGGGCGAAGGGACCTACCACCTCGTCACCCTCGGGTGTCCGAAGAACCAGGTCGATTCCGACAAGCTGGCCGGCACGCTCGTCGCCGACGGAATGACGGCGACCGACAGCGCCGGCGAGGCCGACCTGATCGTTGTCAACACGTGCGCCTTCATCGAGGATGCCCGCCGGGAGTCGATCGACACCGTGCTGGCCCTCATGGACGAACGCCGCGACGGTGCGCGCCTGGTGGTGACGGGCTGCATGGCCGAGCGCTACGGCGACGAGCTGGCCGAGACCCTGCCCGAGGTGGACGCGGTCAGCGGGTTCGGGGTGCCGGTGACGCTGGGACGCCGACCCGACGGTGGGGCTGTGCCGTCGTTCGACCTGTTGAACCTGCCCCGCCCGGCGGCCTGGCGGCCGTGGGCGTACGTCAAGATCGCGGAGGGCTGCGACCGGGCGTGCGGGTTCTGCGCGATACCGACCTTCAGGGGCCCGCAGCGCAGTCGCACGATGCGGTCCATCCTCGACGAGGTGGAGGCACTCGGTGCGCGCGAGGTCGTGCTGGTGGCCCAGGACCTCGCCTCCTACGGCCGCGACCAGGGCGAGGGCGAGAGGGCCATCGTCCCCCTGGTGGGCGCGGTGGCAGGCCGGGTCGACCGGGTGCGGCTCCTGTACCTCTACCCGTCCGACCTGACAGACGAGTTGGTCGACACCGTCTGCGCCACGGGCGTGCCGTACTTCGACCTGTCATTGCAGCACGTGTCGCGGCCGCTGCTCCGGCGCATGCGGCGCTGGGGCGACGGCGACAGGTACCGGGAGCGCATAGGCCACATCAGGGGCCTCGAACCGGACGCGGCATTCCGGTCCAACTTCATCGTCGGGTACCCCGGCGAGACCGAGGAGGACCACGACGCCCTGCTGGCCTTCGTCGAGGAGATCGAGCTGGACTGGTGCGGGTTCTTCGCCTACAGCGAGGAGGTGGGCACGTACGCCGCCGGGCTGGCCGGCGGGGTGGATTCCGGCCTGGTCGCCGAGCGGATGCGTGAACTGGGCGAGTTGCAGGACGCCATCACCGCACGTCGCCGTGACTCGCTGATCGGATTCCGGGTGCGCGTGCTCGTCGACGAGCCCGGGGTCGGCCGCACCCATCGTGAGGCGCCCGAGATCGACGGCGTCGTGAACGTTTCCCTCGACCTGCCGGTGGGGGAGTTCGCCGACGTCACGGTCACAGGCGCACTCGGCCCGGACCTGGAGGCCAAATGAGCGTCACCCGCCATCTGGGCACCGTCGTCAGCCCGGCCAACCTGGTAACCCTGTCGCGCCTGCTCCTGTCGCCGGTGCTGTTCGCCATGGTGCTGGCCGCCGAGGACCGGGGCGGGGCGTCGTGGCCTGCCTTCCTGCTGGGCCTGGCGCTGGGCGCCTCCGACTACCTCGACGGTGTGCTGGCCCGACACCGTGGCATCGTGAGCCGTTGGGGTGCGTTCCTCGACCCGTTGGCCGACAAGGTGGTCGTGATCGGGGTGGCCGTCTGCCTGGTGGTCGTCGACCGGTACGGCTGGCTGCCCGTGGCCCTGCTGGCCGTGCGCGAGGGCATGATCACGCTGTATCGCCTCTGGTTCGCCCGCCGGGGTCTCGCCGTGCCCGCACGCAGGTCGGCCAAGTGGAAGGCCACCGTCCAGAGCGTGGCGCTGCTGCTGGCGGTGATGCCGTCCCTCGAGGACGCCGACGTGCTGATCGGCGTGGCGCTCTGGGTGGCCGTGGCGTTCACCCTGGTGACCGGGGTCCAGTACCTGCTGGACGGCAGTCGGTCGACCAGCACCACGGGCGCCTAGGGCTCCCGGAGGGTCACGGGCATGCTGTGCGAGATAGTCGCCGTCGGCACCGAACTGCTGCTGGGCCAGATCGTCGACACCAACTCGGCCTGGATCGGTGAGCAGTTGGCGTTGGCCGGCATCGACTGCCAACGCCACACCGCCGTCGGCGACAACCGGGAGCGGATGCTGGAGGCGTTCCGGGATGCGCTCGGCAGGGCCGATGCCGTGATAGTGACCGGCGGCCTCGGGCCCACCCACGACGACATCACCCGCGAGGTGGTCGCCGAGGTGATGGGCGTGGGGATGGTGCGCGATCAGGCACTGGTAGAGCGCATCGAGGCCAGGTTCGGCGGGCGGGGCCGCACGATGCCGGCCAACAACCTGCGCCAGGCCGACGTGCCGGTCGGCGCCACGGCGATGTCGGAGTTGCCGGGAACGGCACCGGGTCTGATCTGCCCCGTGGGCGAAAAGGTCCTCTACGCGGTGCCCGGCGTCCCTTGGGAGATGCGGGAGATGATCGAGGGCACGGTGCTGCCGGACTTGCGCGAACGGGCCGGGATCAGCGCTGTGATCAGGTCGCGCACGCTTCGCACGTGGGGCCGGTCCGAGTCGGGACTGGCCGAGCAGTTGGCCGACGAGATCGACCGCCTCGACGCCGGTGGTGCCTCGACGCTGGCTTTCCTGGCCAGCGGCATGGAGGGCCTCAAGGTCCGCATCACCGCCAAGGCCGCGACCGACGCCGAGGTCGAGTCGATCCTCGACGACGAGGAGGCGAAGGTGCGGGCCATCATCGGGCCGATCGTGTTCGGCCTGGACGACCAGACCATGGAGTCGGTGGTGCTCGACGAGTTGGTGGCCCAGGGCCTCACCCTCGCCACGGCCGAGTCGCTGACGGGCGGGATGATCGGCTCGAGACTCACCGCCGTGTCCGGTTCCAGCCGCGCCTACAGGGGCTCGGTGGTCGCCTACGCCGGAGATGTGAAGCGCGGCCTCCTGGGCGTGCCGGAGGGCCCCGTGGTGAGTGAGGAGGCCGTCACGGCGATGGCCACCGGTGCGTGTCGGGTGCTGGGTGCCGACGTGTCGGTGGCCGTGACCGGGGTTGCGGGCCCGGAGCCCCACGACGGCCAGGAGCCGGGCACGGTCTGGATGGCCACCTGTGTCGACGGGCGGGTCGAGGCGGTGAGGGCCAGGTTCCCGTTCGACCGCACCCGCACCCGTGAGTTCACGGTGATCTCGGTGCTGGACGCCCTGCGCCTGCGCCTGCTGGCCCGCCGGGGGGCCTGAGGGCGGCCCGAGTGGTGCAGGGCGTGACGGCCGGGGTGCGGCTGTTCGTGGCCGTGATGCCACCGGCGCCTGTGATCGACGTGCTGGCGGCGCTGCCGCGGCCCGAGGCGCCCGGCCTGCGTTGGACGGGCCCCGACCAGTGGCACGTGACCCTGCGGTTCCTGGGCCAGGCCGAGCCCGACGAGGCGGTTGCGGCGCTGGACGCTCTGTCCGCCTGGCCCGCTGTCGCCGGGCTCGGGCCGGTGACGGCACTCCTGGGGAATCGGCTCGTGATGGTGCCCGTGGCCGGGCTGGACGAGGTTGCTGCCGCAGTGGTCGGGGTGACGGCGGAGGTCGGACGTCCACCTGAGGACCGGCCGTTCGTGGGGCACCTCACGCTGGCCCGCTCCAAGGGGCCGGTGCCGCCTGGTTCGGTCGGGGCGCCGCTCGGGGGATCGTTCCCGGTCGGGGAGGTCTGCCTGGTGCGCAGCCAAACCCTGCCCGAGGGGGCCCGCTACGACGTACTGGAGCGCTTCGCCCTGGGCTGAGCCTCAGGCTCCGGGCCCGTCCCGGGGTTCGAGGGTGATGCACGCCGAGTTGATGCAGTAGCGGTCGCCGGTGGGCTGGGGGCCGTCGGGGAACACGTGCCCCAGATGGGCGCCGCACGACCGGCAGGTGGTTTCGACCCGGGACATTCCCCGGCTGTCGTCGGCACGGGTGTCGACAACGTCGTCGCCGACCGGTGCCCAGAAGCTGGGCCAGCCGCAGCCGGCGTCGAACTTGGTGTCGCTCTCGAACAGCGGCTCGGCGCACACGACGCAGCGATAGGTGCCCGCCCGCTCGTCGTCCCAGTACTCGCCCGTGAACGGCCGCTCGGTACCGGCCTCCTGGGTGCACTGGTACTGCATCGGGGTCAGGCGTGCGCGCAGTTGCTCGTCGGTCTCGTCGGTGCCCATGGGCGCCGACGGTAGCGCGCCGGTGGCGCGTTGCCCAGCGGATGGCTACAGGTACTTGCATCGAACGCCTGTTCGCAATTACGCTGTTGTCATTCGTGGGAGGGGCGCTGTCACACCCCGTACCTATGGTCATCCACAACCGATCGGACAACGTCAGGCGGGCCCCGACAGGGACCCGGCGAAGAGAACGCAGAACGGAGAACCGGAAATGGGCAGGAACGGCAATACCGGTGGCAAGGCCACCGAGAGGGTCATCGACATGGGCACCAGTGCAGAGTCGCGGGCGGGGCGCGAAAAGGCCCTCGACATGGCACTCAGCCAGATAGAGAAGCAGTTCGGCCAGGGCGCCGTCATGAAGATGGGCGACAAGGGCTCCATGGCCATCGAGTCCATCCCGACCGGTGCGCTGGCCCTCGACCTGGCCCTCGGCATCGGCGGCCTGCCCAGGGGGCGGGTCACCGAGATCTACGGTCCCGAGGGGTCCGGCAAGACCACCCTGGCCATACACGTGGTGGCCGAGGCCCAGCGCAACGGCGGCATCTGCGCCTACATCGACGCCGAGCACGCCATGGACCCCATCTACGCCCGGGCCATCGGCGTCGACGTCGACGAGTTGCTCATCTCCCAGCCCGACACCGGCGAGCAGGCGCTCGAGATCGTCGACATGCTCATCCGGTCGGGGGCCCTCGACGTGGTGGTCATCGACTCGGTGGCCGCCCTCACGCCCCGGGCCGAGATCGAGGGCGAGATGGGAGACCACCACGTAGGCCTCCAGGCCCGGCTCATGTCCCAGGCGCTGCGCAAGCTCACCTCCAACCTGGGCAAGTCCAAGACCACCTGCATCTTCATCAACCAGCTGCGCGAGAAGATCGGCGTCATGTTCGGCTCGCCCGAGACCACGCCGGGCGGTCGGGCGCTCAAGTTCTATTCCTCCATCCGGCTCGACATCCGCCGGATCGAGGCCATCAAGGACGGCCTCGAGGTCGTCGGCAACCGCACCCGGGTCAAGGTGGTCAAGAACAAGTGCTCACCACCGTTCCGGCAGGCCGAGTTCGACATCATGTACGGGCATGGCATCAGCCGCGAGGGCTCGGTCATAGACCTGGGCGTCGACCTTGACATCGTCGACAAGTCGGGCGCCTGGTACACCTACGAGGGCGAACAGCTCGGCCAGGGGCGCGAGAACGCCAAGAAGTTCCTGGTCGACAACCCCGAGATCATGGTCGAGATCACCGATCGTGTATGGCGCCAAGTCAGGCCGCCCGAGCCCGAGCCCGAGTCCGAGTCCGAGTCCGAGTCCGAGCCGCCGGTCCCCGGGTTCACCGAGGCCGACGACCAGCCGATCTCAATCGGGGACTGAGCAGGCCCCCCGAGCCCCACACCCGCCTCCGGCCAACGGCCGCCGCCCCCTCCCCCTCCGGGGACGGCGGCCTGGTCGGGCCGGCCGGATCAGGCCGGGCCGGATCGTGCCGACAGGATCGGCGCCGCACGGGAGGCCCTAGCCTGAGGGTCGTGACCCGGTCCTACGCGGTGCGCACCTACGGGTGCCAGATGAACGAGCACGACAGCGAACGCATCGCTGGCCTGCTCGAGGCCAACGGGATGGTCCCTGCAGCCTCCGAGGCCGACGCAGACGTCATCGTGCTGAACACCTGCTGCATACGCGAGAACGCCGACAACAGGCTCTACGGGGCCCTCGGCAACCTGAAGGCCCTCAAGGAGGAGCGCCCCGGCCTCCAGGTGGCGGTGGCAGGCTGCCTGGCCCAGAAGGACCGCGACCTCATCCAGCAGCGCGCCGGCCACGTCGACGTGGTGTTCGGCACCCACAACGTCCACCGCGCCGCCGAGTTGCTGGCCCACGCACGCGAACACGGTCCGGTCATGGAGATCTTGGAGGAGACCGTCCGTGACGATGCCGCCGCCTTCCCGTCCGCCCTGCCGACCCGGCGCGACAGCGACCACAGGTCCTGGGTAACCATCCAGATCGGTTGCGACAACAGTTGTGCGTTCTGCATCGTCCCGGCCGTCCGCGGTCCCGAGATCAGCAGGCCGTTCGGCGAGCTGGTGGCCGAGGTCGAGGCGTTGGCCATGGACGGTGTCACCGAGATCACCCTGCTGGGCCAGAACGTCAACTCGTACGGCCGGGACCTCACGACCAGGCTCCGCACGGCGGACGCCGGCGCGACCGACGTGGTTCAGGCCGGTCGGGTGTGGGCCGGCGACGCCCGCCGTCGGCCCCGCCCCCTGTTCGCCGACCTCCTGTCGGCCGTCGGAGCCGTTGAGGGCATCAGGCGGGTCCGCTACACGAGCCCCCACCCCAAGGACCTGCGGCCCGAGACCATCACCGCCATGGCCGACACACCTGCGGTGTGCGAGCACCTCCACCTGCCGCTGCAGTCGGGCAGCGACCGCGTTCTGGCCGCCATGCACCGTGGCTACACGGCCGAGAGGTACATGAAGCGGCTGGCTGAGGCCCGGGCGGGCATCCCCGACCTGGCCGTCACCACCGACCTGATAGTGGGCTTCCCCGGTGAGACCGACGAAGACTTCGAGGCGACCCTCGAGGTGGTGGCCGAGGCCGGCTACGACTCGGCCTACACGTTCGTGTTCTCGCCCCGGGGCGGAACCGAGGCGGCAGGAATGACCGACGGCTTCGTGGAACATGCGGTGTGCGTGGAGCGCTACGAGCGCCTGCAGGCGGTGCTCCAGAGGTCCGCCCGCATGTGCCATGCCGCCCGCACAGGCCGGATCGAGGAGGTCCTCATCGAAGGCCCGTCCAAGCGGGAACCCGACCAGGTCACGGGTCGCACGAGACAGCACAAGCTCGTGCACCTCTCCGCCGGTGACGGGTTGCGCGAGGGGGCGTACGCCGAGGTCCTGATAACGGGTGCGGCCAACCACTACCTGCTCGGCGAGCTGGTCCGGGTCACGGCCGCCCCCCGGCACCGCCGCCGGATCCCGGTCGCCTCGGCCTGAGGGCGGGCCTCCGCCGGCGGATGACCACCTCCAACGGGCACCTGGTGCTCGTGGGCACCACCGCCTCGGGCAAGTCGGCACTGGCGATGGAGGTGGCCCGGTGTCGTCAGGGGGTCGAGTTGGTGTCGATGGACTCCATGCAGGTCTACCGGGGTATGGACATCGGCACTGCCAAGCCCAGCGCAGCCGACCGTGCAGAGGTGCCCCACCACCTCGTGGACCTGGTTGATCCGCACGAGGAGTTCGCCGTCTCGATGTTCCAGGCGGCCTGCCGGGAGGCGCTGGCCGACATAGTTGACCGTCGTTGCCGTGCACTGCTGGTGGGCGGCACCGGCCTCCACACCCAGGCGGTGGTCGACGACCTCGAGGTCCCCGGCCGTTTCGACGAGGTTCGTGCCGACCTGGACGCGGAGCCTGACACCGCCGCCCTCTACAGGCGCCTCGAGGAGGCTGATCCGGTGGCGGCTGGTCGCATGGAGCCCACGAACCGGCGACGGGTGGTGCGGGCGCTGGAGGTGACCCTCGGGTCGGGGCGGCCTTTCTCGTCGTTCGGGCCCGGCCTCGACGTCTATCCGCCGACGCCCTTCACCCAGGTGGGTATACGGCTGCCCCGCCCCGTCGTGGACCGACGGATCGCCGACCGCTACGACCAGCAGTTCGCCCATGGCTTCCTCGGCGAGGTGACGGCGCTGGCAGACCGGCCCGGCGGCTTTTCACGCACCGCCTCCCAGGCACTCGGATACCGGCAGATCCTGGACCACCTCGGCGGCCGGTGCAGCCTGGACGAGGCGGTGGAGGCCGCCGTGTCGGCCACCCGGCGCTTCGCCCGTCGCCAGGAGCGCTGGTTCAGGCGGGACCTCCGCATCGAGTGGCTGGATGCCGACGAGGACCCGCTCGAGGTGCTCGACGCCCTGCTCGACCGCTTCGACCGTTGCGCCACCCCGTAAGGCGGCTCCGGGCAGCCCGCGGGTAACCAGGCGTGGTGTCAGGCCCGATGTGGGCGAGACTGTGCCCGTGCGCCTCACCCGCTACCACGGCCTCGGCAACGAGTTCCTCATCGCGTTCACCGACTCGGTGCCGGCCGATGCGCCAGAGCATGCCCGCCGGCTGTGCGACCGCAGCGACGGCATCGGCGCCGACGGCCTCGTCTTCGGAACCCCGACCGACCCCGACCTGGCGAACCGGCTCACCTTCACCCTGTTCAACAGCGACGGCGGCCGGGCCGAGGTGAGCGGCAACGGCCTGTGCTGCTTCGGGCACGCCATCCTGCGGAGCAGACTCGGGTGCGGGGGAGGCCTGGACGTGGTCGTCGACACGGCTGCTGGGCCGAGGCGTATCCGGGTAGCCGGCGACCCGGCCGACGTGGAGGTCCCGGCGACCGTCGAGATGGGCGAGGCCGCCGCAGGACCCGACGCGGCCGGCCTGGTGGTCGACCTGGGCGGCCCGACAGTGGGGCGCATGCAGATCGTCGACCTGGGCAACCCCCACCTGGTGGTCGAGGTCGACGACGTTGACGCCGTCGACCTGGGCAGTGTCGGAC
>DQOF01000112.1 GCA_015658775.1 Acidimicrobiia bacterium
CCTACCAGCGTCGTGGGCGCTGGACGAGGACACAACCGACTGGGAGGCACCCGTCCAGTACCCGCATGAGGAACCCAGCGAGCCGCCTGTCTACGTCTGGGACGAGGACACGACGTCCTGCCTAGGCCTCGAGAACCCGGCTAGTTGGTGATGATGTCGAGAAACGCCATGCCCTTGCTGCCGCCATGCATCCGGTAGAACTCGGTGTAGGCACAGTTCGCGCAGGTCAAATAACCGAACTTCTGGTTCTGGAGATTGAGGAACCGGGAAAAGCCCGACCCGGTGGTGCGGATCTCGCCGGTTTCTGCTTCACGGTGCTTGCACTTTGGACACTCGTAGTTCAGGACGGCCATGTCATCCTCCTAATCGTCCGTTTGGTTTGTGGTAGCGGCTGGTTTAGCCAGGCGGTTCAGCATTACACGAAGTCCGGATTCCATAGATGCTCCCATGTAGTTGGGCCCGTGACTGTCGCCAGTGGGCAGAACGTGAGGGCCTAACGGTCACCCACGTCTACCGCGAGAGAGTCGACACCTCCGCCAGCCACCTCAAGACCAACCGCCGTCCGGTCTGAGCGGGCTCGCGTCGCGGACCGGTTTCCTGCCGTTCGGGTACCGGTGACCCTGGTCGATCCGGGAGCGTGTTAGAACGTGCCACCAGCCACCAGCCACGAGCGAGGAGGCGGAGGCATGCGCTTCTACCAGTTGATGGAATTCAGGTCCACGGCAGAAGAGGCGGTGGCCGACATTCACCGCTACAAGGAGCTGATGGGGGACCAGACCATGGCAAGGCGGGCCACCATCTGCATCGATCGGGACGACCCCGGCCTCGTCGTCCAGATCGTCGAGTTCGACTCCTACGAGGAGGCGATGGCCAACAGCGAGCACGAGACGACCCGGGAGGAGTCGGCGGCGATCGAGGAGTCGTCCGGGGGGATCTCATTCCGGAACCTCGACGTCGTCGAGGTCATCGACATCTGAGCCAGCCTGGGGGGTGCTCAACGCCGAAACTGCCCAATGGGAGGCACCAGTGCCTCGGGTCCCTGGCTACTTCTGGGACGAGAACACCCTGTCTTGGGTACAGCCCGACTCACCATTCCCGTCATGGGAGTGGGTGGATGACCGCTGGCGGCCGCCGGTTCCGTACCCCATCGAGAACCCAACGCCGGACGACGTTCCCTACGAGTGGAACGAGGCGACGGCCTCATGGGTTGAAGTAACCGCCTGACTCTGGCGGCCACCCGACATCTCCACAGTGCACCTACGGTTGCCGTCATGCACCCCCGTGTGAGGGCCACGGCCATCGGCCTCATGACCGGCCTCGTCACCGGACTGTTCGTGGCGAGCGCCGAGTGGTTCCTCCAGCGGGACGGAACGCTCGACGGCCTGGAGGCCCTGTCCATCCTCCCCCTGCCGCTGGCCGCCGCCCTCGTCGTCGCCTTCGGCTGCGGGGAGCGGCGCCTGACCGGTCGACTCGCGGCCGTGGCCTACCTGACGCTGGCGATCCCGCTGTTCGGCATCGGCATGGGCGGCGCCGACATCCCCCAACAGGTGGTGGGCGGCGCCATCGGCGGCGCCTTCTGGTCCATCCCCTTCGCGTTGACCTCACGCTCAACCGGGTAGGGGCGACCGGTAACCGCAGAACGCAGACCGGTGGAGCCATGGCGGCCAATGACTTGAACGGCCAGGGCCGGGGCACTTAGAATTCGGAGCGAGCCGAGACGTGCTACCAACGGCCCGTTCTGTGCTTGGTCTCACCCTCCAGGGGGGGGCACACCACACCTGATCACCGTCCACACCGATGCAGCGCCGGTCGTCATCCGGCCCGGCTTGATGTACATCGTCAAGCTGCTGGTCCAGCCAACGTCTCGTCGCCATCAGCAGACTTGAACCTCATGCACTCCCCGGGATGATCCCCCAGCGGACTCGCGCCCAGTAGCGCTCGTGGAAGAAATAGAGCACCAGCTTCGTGATGACCTCGAACCCGCCGATCGAGATCGCGGTCGCCAGACTGCCGGTGAAGACGAGCCCGAGCACCATGGTGTCGGCGCTCGCCAGCACCCGCCACGTCGCCGTCTTCGTGGCCGAGCGCCGCCGACCGTCCCGGTGGTGGCCTTCTTCGTCCAAGGTGCGATCCCAGTGCAGACGCGACCAGAACCGCTCATGCAGGTAGTAGAGCGTCATCTTGGTCGCCACCTCGGTCAAGGCGATAAAGGCCGCTGTTTTCACCCTGTCCGCGGCGCTCGCCTCCTCCAGGCCAAAGAACGGACCGAGCAGGCTCAGGATCACAAAGGACAGGAGCAACGTGTCGAGCGTCACCACCACCCGCCAGGAGATCGCCTTGGCGATCGAGCGCGCCGGGCGGATCTCCGGCGGGTTCGGGGGGTCGAGGCGCGGGTCCTCAGGACCGAATATCGGGTGTTCGGGGTGCTCTCTCATGACCACCTCCGTGGCCAGAACACCCTATGCGCCCTATGCGCCCTATGCGCCACCGCGGGCACCGAACATGATTTGGCGCCTGAAGTCGTAGCGCCCGCGTTCACGTACGACTCGCACCGAACGGTGTTGTGCGCCGCCGGCTCCCTCACTGACTTGAACATCCGCCCGAAAACCACAATTTCGGATACTGAGACGGCCGGCTCACGCGGTTGTGCCTTCGGTGTCCCGCCCCAGGGTGCGTACCACGAGATCCCAATGATCGGGTCCTGGCAACCCCTTCCGGGAGGCGCACCCACCTCCGTCGATACCATCGCGGTCGTGAGGGCAGCAGGCGATACCTGGAGAGCGCGTGGCTGACAGGCAGCCTGACCTGCGGGCCGAGTGGCAGGCCTTCTGCGACCGGTTGGCCCGAGCGGGCGACGTGGTCCTCGACCCCGACCAACCCGGCGAGGACTCCGACAGGGTCGAGGGCTTCAGGCACGTACTCCGCTCCCTGTACCGGGCCATCGGTAGCGGCATCGAGGGAGGTGATGTGGACTTCCCGGAACTGGCGTGGGTCCACCCGTCCAAGATCGGCCAGGACAACCCGGACGCCCTCTACCAGGCGGCCAGGGTTGACCTGACCAACACGTACCGTCTGACAGGGAATCTCGGTTCCGCCTGCTACGTCGGAATCACCCTCATGACGTTCGACTTCGGCAGGGCGCCCATCGAACAACTCCTCACTGTCAACACCCAGAGCCTCCCCAGTGACGCGGCAGGGAACATCGACGTCGTCTTCAGCCCGGAGGATCCGCCTCCCGACCGACCGGACGGGACTTGGTTCACCCTCCCGCCCAGGACCTGTCGGTTCTTCGTACGACAGTTCTTCGCCGACTGGGAGGTCGAGGAGCCGGCCAGACTCCACCTCGAACGTGTCGGTGCCACCGACCCGGCCAGTCGGATGAGCCCGGGCCGCCTGGTCGGGCACCTCCACGGGATCACCCGTGAGGCCGTTGAACTCACCGCGTTCTGGCGGGACTTCGGGCGGGCCCACCTCGATGCCGACCAGGTCAACTCCTTCGACCACCTCGTGGCCGACCGCGAACCGGACCTGACCATGGGGGCGAGCCCCGAACAGGTCTACGGACAGTGCTGGTGGCGCCTACAGCCAGATCAGGCCCTCGTCTATGAGGTGGAAGTCCCCGAATGCGCCTACTGGGGGGTACAGCTCGGCGATGTCTGGTACCAGTCGCTGGACTGGGTCAACCGGCAGTCGAGCCTCAACGGGCATCAGGCGGTCGTAGACCCGGACGGGGTGTTCCGCGCCGTGATCTGCGAACCTGACCCGGGGGTGGCCAACTGGCTGGACACCACCGGTGCGACCCAGGGATGCATCACCTACCGCTGGAACCAGGCCGACCACGCCCCGGTTCCCTCTCTCACCCTGGTCGGGCTCGATGAGGTCGACGACCACCTCCCCGCATTCACCACCCGGGTCGATACGGAGGAACGGGCCGAGACACTGCGCAGCCGACGCAGCGCGGCCCTCCGACGGTTCTTGCGATAAGCCTCTCCGACCAGACCAGTTGGTCGGCGCCCGGGCGGTCGGCGCCCGTCAACCGGACAGGGGCTCAGGGCCCGATGGGCCACCGGGGTCATCGACGGCAGCGTCGGCCGGTTCGAGCAGGACGAGGGGGATCTCCCGGTCCGTCTTCTCCTGGTAGCCAGCGTAGTTGGCGTGCTTGGCGGTCACGATCGGCCAGAGTCGTTCCCGTTCCCCGGCCGACGCCACCCGGGCTCTCATCACGAGACCGGGGGCACCCTGCAGGGTCACGACGACCTGCGGTTTCTCACAGAGGTTCAGGAACCAGGCCGGATGGGTGTCCTCGCCGCCCTTCGAGGCGACCACCACGATCAGGTCGCCGTCCTGGTGGGGCGACGTCAACATGACCGACCGCGGAGTGCCCGTCCGGCGACCGGTCGTGGTCAACTCGAGCACGGGCATGTCGGCGGCCGTCCACCCGAGCCTCCCGCCGCTGACCTTGAGCAGCCCTCGGTGGATCCCGTTCATCGCCTTCAGGTACCTGTCGCTCGGCACCGGCCGATGCTAACCAGCCGCGTCCGGACCGGCGGCCAGGACCGTGAAGCGCACCAGGCACCGTTGGTCCTCGACCATGGCCCGGCGATAGTCGTCCCAGTCGGGATGCTCGCCCGAGAGCGCCCGGTAGTAGGCGACGAGGCCGTCCATTGCGTCGGGCAGAGAAACCACCTCTGTCGTGCAGGCCAACTGCACCCACTGTCCGTACCAGCCGTCGGTGACGACACACAGCCACGCCCTCGGATCGCGCCTCAGGTTTCGAACCTTGTAGGCGGTCTCCCGCGTACTCATGACGATGGCCTCGTCGACCAGGCCGACGGTCACCGGGGACTGTTGCGGGCTGCCGTCGCGACGGATCGTGGCGAGCACGGCCCGGTTGTTGTGGCGGACGAAGTCGATGCCTTCATTTGTGTCCATAGGGCGACCATAGGTTCCCGACCTAGGCTGGGACCACTGGCGGCCGGCTGAGGAGTCACCGCCGGACACGGTTTCCCACCGTGCGATGAGCCCCCGCCTCGGCGGGGGTTTCTTCGTCACCGGACCCGGCCGACGAGTAGACACTCGGTCATGGACATCCTCTTCGTGGCCGGCTTCTCCCCGATCGTCCCGGATCCCGAGGTCGGCCGGGCCTTCTACCGGGACGCGCTGGAACTCCCGCTCGAGGCGGTGTCGGGCGACTACATAGCCATGGACGGATTCGAGGGGTCGAAACCCCTCGGGGTCTGGCCACTCGCCGATGCCGCCGAGTCGTGCTTCGGCTCGCGCGAGTGGCCCGAGGACGTGCCGGTCCCACAGGCCACGATCGAGTTCGAGGTGGCCGACGTCCAGGCGGCGGCCCAGGAACTCGAGGCCAGGGGCTACAGCCTCATACACGACACCCGCACCGAGCCATGGGGACAG
>DQOF01000149.1 GCA_015658775.1 Acidimicrobiia bacterium
AGGCGAGCACCGAGGTGTCGGGGTGGTCGGCGACCCAGTCACGCCACCGCTGCTGGAGCATCGGCTGGATGGTCAGCGCCGTACCGGTCCCGGCCAGCGGCCCGGTCAGGATCGTGCCGTCATAGTGGGTCCAGACCGAACCGGTGAGGCGGTCGCTCATGACGAACAGGCCGTTGTAGAGACCGGCCACGTCGAACATGTACCTGGTTCCGTCGATGACAGGATCGAAACCGACCCCGCTGGAGCAGATCACTCAATAGGTGACGAGGAACGGCTCCCCGCCGATCGTGGCGTTGGATATGTGGTGGAACGACATCTGGTTGACGGGAAAGGCCACCGCCTCTCCGCCCCTGACGACTCCTAGCACAACGTCCCGGGGTTCCATCCAGGTGGCCTCGACGGCTGAGACGTACCCGGGGTCGTCCGCCGGCTCGAAGAAGGCGCCGGGACCGAGCATCAGGTGGTCGGGGGAAAATGTCGCCGCGGCGCCGACCGGCGGCGGAGGGCCGGTGGTGGTGACCGTCGTGGCAGGCACGGTCATCGCAGGTGGGACGGTGGTAGACGGTGCCGTCTGAGGTACAGACGTTGTGGTCTTGGCGACCGTCGCGGGTACGACAGTCGTGACGGGCGCTGTGGTCGATGCCGCGGCCGTGGTCGTAGGCGAGGTGGTGGACGGTTCGGTGGTTGGGGGCGCGAGCGCGGTGGTAGCCACGGTCGCGGGTGCGGCGGCGTCAGGCGCCGAAGCCGACGGCTCCACATCGCCCGCACAGCCCACCGACAGGACGACAACCACGGCGGCGGACAACCAGCGCACGCCGGCAGTCTTCCACCGGACCCAGCAACAGGGCCAGTGACCTGTCACAATCGGCGACATGGCTGAGGAACCGGGCATCCGCCTCGTCCTGGAACCCGAGGACGAGTACAACCACGAACCGGACCCGGTTCCCAACTTCAACGAGTCCATGTACTTCAACGTGGTCGACCACTCGTCGGGCGTCGGCGGCTGGTTCCGCCTGGGCAACAGGGTCAACGAGGGCTACGCCGAGATGTCGTGCTGCGTCTACCTGCCCGACGGCCGGGTGGGCTTCATGTTCAGGAGGCCCCGGATAAAAACCAACGAGGTGTTCGACGCCGGCGGCATGCGTTTCGACGTGGAGGAGCCGTTCGAGCGCCTGCGCGTCCGCTACGAGGGCGACCTGTGCCTGCTCGACGACCCGGGGGAGATGGCCGAACCGAAGGCCGCGTTCACGACCAACCCGTCGGTTCCGTGCACGATCGACCTCTCCTACCGCGGCATCTCACCGATGCTCGGCGGCCGACCGGTGGACGCCGCCACCGGCGAGGAGCCGGCCCAGGACGCCGCGCAGTCCTTCTCGAAGGCCCACTACGAACAGCACATGGCCGCCACCGGGGTCGTCGTGGTCGGTGATCAGCGGTTCGAGGTCGACGGCCTCGGCCTACGGGACAAGTCCTGGGGCGCCCGCTACTGGCAGGCCATCGCCTGGTACCGCTGGCTGCCGCTGGTGTTCGACGAGGACTTCGCAATGGTCGTCTCGCTCATCAGCAGGGACGGCGTCGATGCCCGATCGGGCGGAATGGTCCTGCACGGCGACGAGTACCACGAGATCAGGGAGGTCTCCATCGACACCACCTGGGACGACGACTGGTACCAGACCGGCCTCGTGGCCACGGTGACGACCGACGACCGGACCTACGAGGTGACCGGCGACGTGACGTCGCTCATCCCTCTCCGCAACCGGCGCACGACACCGGACGGTGACGAGTTGCTGACGCGCATCACCGAGGGACTGACCCGCTTCACCTGCGACGGCCGGGTGGGCTGGGGTCTGTCGGAGTACCTGGACCAGATCGTCGACGGCCTCCCCGTAGGCTTGGAATCAACCTGATGAACGACAACGAACTGTTCGACAACTGGCAGGAATGCCTGCCGGAAGTCGGCGATCGGGCACTGCGGACGGTTGCCTTCTGGGGGCCAACCGAAGACTGGTCCGATTGGCTCGACGCCGTCCGGTAACCGCCGCGGGGCGATCCGTCAGATGAGTTTGGAGGCGGTGGCACCGTCGAAGCGCTCCACCGACATGGCTGTGATGCCGAAGTCGCCGGCCTTCTGCTGGAACTCGGCCATGTGGGGCGCCTTCATGTGGGCCGCCAGGGCCTCGTCGCTCTCCCACTTCTCGAAGATGCGGATCCCGCCGGCCCGGACCGGGTCGGCGCTCAACACGTAGTCGATGCAGCCATCCTCGGCCCATGTGGCCGTCATGAGCGCCACGATGGCCGGCATCGCGTCGGCGACCTTGTCCGGATCCATCTGAATGGTGCCGGCGATGATGATCATTGGTGCCTCCCGTGGGCTGACGTCGATCGCGGAGCGTAACGTCGGTGGTGCCGACTCGAGGCAACTGGAGAAGGGAAGAGAGTGGCCGAGAATCTGATCACCGGCGACGACGGGATCGTGCGCTGCTGGTGGCCCGGCGACAACGACGACTACAGGACCTACCACGACGAGGAGTGGGGGCGCCCGGTCGTGGACGACATGCACCTCTTCGAGAAGATCTGCCTGGAGGGCTTCCAGGCAGGCCTCTCGTGGCTGACCATCCTTCGCAAGCGGGAGGCCTTCAGGGCGGGATTCGCCGGCTTCGACCCTGCGACCGTGGCCCTGTTCGGCCCTGCCGACGTGGAGCGGCTGCTGGGCGACGCAGGCATAGTGCGCCACAGGGGAAAGATCGAGTCGACCGTCAACAACGCCGCAAGGGCCCTCGAGGTGGCCGACGAGTTCGGCTCGCTGGCCGCCTACCTGTGGTCATGGGAGCCTGAGGCACCCGGTCGCGGTCCCGATGACCCGATTCCCGCCACCACCCCCGAGTCCACTGCGCTCAGCCGCGACCTGAAGCGACGGGGGTGGTCGTTCGTCGGCCCCACCACGGCATATGCGTTCATGCAGGCCATGGGCATGGTCAACGACCACCTTCCCGGCTGTGAATTCCACACCGTGGTCGAACGGGAACGAGCGGCACTGGACCGACCCGTCCCATGACGGGCACCCTCGTCGACCGGCTTCCCGCCGGCGCCTACCCCGACGACCTGCTCGAGGGGTTCGTGGCCTGGACCACCGACATGGGGCTCGAGCTGTACCCGGCCCAGGAGGAGGCGATCCTGGAACTGCTGGCCGGCAACCACGTGATCCTGGCCACGCCCACCGGGTCGGGCAAGTCGCTCGTGGCCACGGCCGCCCACGCCGCCGCCCTCGCCCGCGGAGAGCGGAGCGTCTACACGGCGCCGATCAAGGCCCTGGTCAGCGAGAAGTTCTTCGCACTGGCCCGGGACTTCGGGCCGGACAACGTCGGCATGGTGACCGGCGACGCATCGGTCAACTCGGGTGCGCCGATCATCGCCTGCACGGCCGAAATCCTCGCCCACCGGGCGCTCCGCGACGGCGCCGCCTGCGACGTCGGCCTGGTTGTCGCCGACGAGTTCCACTTCTACGCCGATCCGCAACGGGGCTGGGCATGGCAGGTCCCGCTGCTGGAACTCCCCCACACGCAGTTCCTGCTCATGTCGGCGACCCTCGGCCCGACCACCCGGTTCGAGCAGGACCTGGTCGGGCGGACCGGCCGGCCCGCCGTGACGGTCGCAGGATCGACGCGCCCCGTACCGCTGACCTTCGAGTACCGGGAGACACCGCTCCACGAGTCCATCGACGAACTCCTGGGCACCGACCGGGCTCCGATCTACATCGTGCACTTCACCCAGCAGGCCGCCACCGAGAAGGCCCAGGACCTGTGCAGCCTCGATGTGCTGAGCAAGGAGGAGAAGGTCGCCGTCCGCCGGGAGGTGGGCGGCTTCCGCTTCGACACCCCGATCGGCAAGGACGTGCGCAGGTTCATCGGACACGGCATCGGCCTCCACCACGCCGGGCTGCTCCCCCGCTACCGGCTGCTCATCGAGAAGTTGGCCCAGGCGGGCCTGCTCAAATTGATCTGCGGCACCGACACCCTCGGCGTCGGCGTCAACGTCCCGATCCGGACCGTGCTGTTCACCCAGCTCTGCAAGTACGACGGATCGACCACCCGACTGCTGTCCAACCGCGAGTTCCAGCAGATCTCCGGCCGAGCCGGACGCCGGGGCTTCGACGACGAGGGCCATGTCTGGGTCCAGGCTCCCATCCACTGGATCGAGAACCGGCGGGCCGATGCCAAGGTGGCCGCCGACCCGTCCAGGAAGAAGAAGCTGGTCAGGAAGAAGCCACCCGACCGGGGCTACGCCCACTGGAACGAGGAGACGTTCGAGAAGCTGGTCGGTGGCAGCCCCGAGCCTCTCGACTCCAGTTTCGACATCACCCACCAGATGGTCCTGAACGTGCTGTCCCGCCCTGGAGACGGCGGTGCCGACCTGCGCAAGCTGCTCACCGACAACCACGAGACAAGGAAACGGCAGCGCGGGCACATACGAAAGGCCATCGGCGTGTACAGGTCGCTGCGGGACGCGGGAATCATCGAGGAGCTGCCCGAACCCGACAACCTGGGCCGCCTCGTCCGCATCGGCGTAAACCTGCAGGACGACTTCGCCCTGCACCAG
>DQOF01000053.1 GCA_015658775.1 Acidimicrobiia bacterium
CCTCGGTTCCGGCTGGTCCCCGCAGGCGAATCTCGGCGAAGAAGGTGCGGTCCCTCAACTCGGTCACCACCACCTGCTCAAGGCTGATCGCGAACGTTTCGAACAGTCCGGCCATGAGGTCGTGCGTCATGGGACGTGGCGGGTCCTGGCCGGCCAACACCATGCCAATGGATGTGGCCTCGGCCATGCCGATGAAGATGGGCAGGAGGCGCTCACCGTCGGCCTCACGTAACAGCACCACGGGCGTGTTAGCGGGCAGGACCTCCTGCACCCCGACGATGCGCATCGGGATCATCCGCTTGTCACGGGACGGTGTCGAAAGCGCTGGTCACAGGTCCTGCTCACGCTGGCACCCTACTCCCCTCCTCAGGCCCGGCATCCGCCCCACTCCCGGCCAGCCGGAGCACCTCGTCGGCCATCTCCGTCCTACCGGCACGGCGTTCCGCCTCGAGGGCAGTGAGGTCCACCGCCACCACACACGACAGGTTCCTGTAGAGCCCCTGGTGGTCCAATCCGTAGCCGACCACGAAGCCCTCGTCGAAGACGAAGCCGGCGTGGTCCACCTGCACGGGCAGGACGCGCCGGTCGGACCGGTCGAAGAGGGTGCACACCCGGACCTCCGAGGTGCAGTGCCCGACCAGGTGCCTACGCAGGAAGTCGACCCTGAAACCCGTGTCCACGACGCCCTCCACCAGCACCACCTGGCGGTCGGTGACGTCTGCGGCTATGTCGCGGGTTAGCCGGATCCGACCGCTGTCGGGGGCGAAGGCACTGAGGGCCACGAAGTCGATCTCGATCCGACGGTCTATGCAGCGCACTAGGTCGGCCAGGAAGGGCAGACAGCCCTTCAGGACCCCGACGATGACCGCGCCGTCGTCCAGGACCTCTGTCAACTCTGCGCCCAGTTCGCCGACCCTCTCGGCAATGGACTCGGGGCTGTGCAGGAGCCGCGGGAGGCTCATCTGGTCACTGGACGAGTCGCCCCAGCCGGCCCATCGACCGGCGGCGCATCACATCGCGTATCTGCGCTCCGGCCTCGACCAGTTCCTCGAGCTGTATCCTCACGGCCGCCAGGGTTCGCTTGTCGTCCCCACGCAGTCGCGGCCTCAGGATCTGTTCGAGCACACCCGCTTCGCGCTGCGCCGCGACGAGGTGCATCCGCAGGTGGCGCACGTCGAGGCCGTGGCCGAGGCATACGGCGGCCAGCCTGGCGATCAACAGGGCGTCGTCGTCATAGACGGTGATGGAGCCGACGGCGTGGCCCTCGATGAGGCCCATCTTCTCGAGCTGTCCGACGGTCGCCGTCGAGACGCCGGCGGCGTTGGCCAGTTCCTCGAGGGTGATGCTCACCGAGCCCGCCACGGTCCGCGCTCCGTGCTCCCTGAAGGGCCGCACATCGCTGCCCGTGTCAGTATCCGGTGTGACCCCGCCGGCCCGTTCCAGCAGCTCCCCTATGACCTTCAGCGGCAGGAAGTTCTCCCGCTGCTGGCGCAGGATCCACACCAGCCTGGCCAGGTCGTCCTCGCCGAATCGCCGATAGCCGGCAGCGGTACGGCCCGGATCGACCAGGCCCTGGGCTTCGAGGAACCTGATCTTCGACACAGTCACATCGGGGAACTCTGGCTTCAGGCGGGACAGCACCTCACCGATTCCGAACGATGCCGGCTGCGGCGAGTCGTCTTCGAACAGCTGGTCGGACACGGTGGCCGGAACCTTCTCAGGGGGCGGTGCCGTGGAAGAACACCAGCTTGAACCGGCCGATCTGCAACTCGTCACCGTCCTCCAGGTCGGCCGTCTCAATGCGCTCGCGGTTCAGGTATGTCCCGTTCAGGGATCCCACGTCCCTCACGACGTACCTGTCTGCGGTGCGTTCAACCTCGACATGTCGTCGTGAGACCGTGACATCGTCGAGGAAGATGTCGGCGTCACGGTGACGACCCACGGTTGTCAGCGCCGCCTCGAGACCATAGCGGGAACCCGCCTTGGGTCCGGAGTCGACCACGAACAGGCCGCAGTCGGCGGGAAAGCGTGCCCGGTCGTCTTCGTGGGGGGGAAGGGGGAGGACCTCGAACGTATCGGTGGCCTCCTCCTCGCTGGAATGGAACTGCCTGCCGCAGGAAGGGCAGAACCTGGCGCCAGGCTCGCTCACGATGTCGCATCCGGGGCAGGCCTCGCCTCGGTCCGACACGGCTCAGGATCCGATCAGCGCCCTGTAGGCGTCTGCGTCCATCAGGGAGTCCAGGGACGAGGGGTCGGATGGCTGGATGACGCAGATCCAGCCATCACCGTAGGGATCCTCGTTGATCTTCTCCGGCGATGCCTCGAGGTCGGCGTTCACGTCGAGCACCTGCCCAGCAATCGGTGCGAACAACTCCGACACCGACTTCGTGGACTCCACCTCTCCCAAGACGCCGCCGGCCTCGATCGCTGATCCGGTGGACGGCAGTTCCACGAACACGACATCGCCCAGAGCGTCCTGTGCGTAGTCGGTGACCCCGACCCGCACCCGGCCACCGTCCTCCTCCCGCACCCATTCATGGTCGGCCGAGTAGAGCAGGTCGTCTGGAACGTTCACGGACCCGAACCTACAGGATCAGCCTGTGACAGTGGGCTTCAGGCGGGCCGGCCGGGTGCTGCACACGGGCTCAGCGCCCCGTCCGGCGCGCTGCCCGCCCCTCGCGCAGGGCCGTCTGCGCGGCCGGCACATAGCCGAACGCGGCCCACCAGGAGATCAGCAGTCCTGGCACACCGAACACCCAGGCGCCCACAGCGAACCAACTGTGGGCGAATGCGGTGGATGAGCCTGCCAGGAAGAACGGCACCGCCCAGAGGAGCGCGAATGTGCCGGTCTTTCCCCACCATGTGACGTCGATCCGGGCAGCCCCCAGCAGCGCCAGAATCAGGGCGGCAGCACCGATCAGCACCTCGCGAATCAGTACCAGGACGGCGAACCAGGGCGGCACCGACCCGTCGATGAGCATTGCCACGAGGGCCACGAGCAGCAGTAATCGGTCGGCGGTCGGGTCCAGCACCCTTCCGACGTCTGACACCTGGTCGAATCGCCGGGCGACCCACCCGTCGATCCAGTCGGTGGCACCCAGGGCGCCGAGTAGGAGCGCCGCGTCGGTTCGGTTGCCCGCCTCGAAGAGGATCCATACGAACCATGGGATGCATGCGAGGCGCCCCAGGCTGATCAGGTTCGGCACGGTGAGCACGCCGGACCACCCCGTGCGGACACGACGCTCCCGCTCTCCCATGCCCTGCTCCACGGCCGACAGCCTACGATCAGGCGACCCACCCACACTGGCAAGGGAGGACCCTGTGGCCTCAATCTTCACACGGATCATCGAGGGCGAGATCCCGGGCAGAATCGTCTGGCGGGACGACCACTGTGTGGCGATGGTCGACATCCGGCCGCTTCACCGTGGGCACACCCTCGTCATCCCGATCACCGAGGTCGACCGCTGGACCGACCTGTCGGCAGAGGTGGCATCCCACTGCCTGACGGTCGCGCACTCGGTGGGTCGTGCCCAACAGGAGGCCTTCGCTCCTGCGCGGGTGGGTCTGGTGATCGCCGGATTCGAGGTGCCTCACGCCCATGTCCACGTGGTGCCTATCGACGACATGCGGGACCTGGACTTCAGCCGGGCCGACACGGATCCCGACCCGGCCGACCTGGACTCGGTGGCCGACACCCTCCGGGCGACACTACGCGCCCACGGGCATTCCGCTGTGACGTGATCGTCAGCCGGAGCCTGGCCGACGCCACCACACGCGAACGCCCTCGGAGTCGAAGCGCAACCTGAAGCCCCTGTCGATCAGGTCGTCCTCGAACACCCGAATCCGCGAACGGGACCAGCCCGAGGTGTCGGAGTCGAACACGAGCACGTCGATCCCGTCCAGGCGGGCCGAACCGGAGATGGCGCTCCCATCCAGGTCCAGCACGAGAGCCGTCTCCCGCTCGGCGACCAGGGGGAACACCACCGGCGATGCGAGCACCGTGGCGTCGGCACCGACCCAGTTGGTCGCCGCTATCCGGGCCACGTCGACACTGTCGCGGCTGCCCCACGACCACGGCTGCTCATACGGGGAGGAGGCGGCGTCCCTGATGAAGAACACAGAGGCCGTGAGCACCAGGACCATCAGCACCCGCCGATCCACGAGGACCCTGCTTATGCCCCTGGCCCCGATACGCATCAGGGCGTAGGTCGCCGCTATGAACACGAACACCAGGGCCGGCACATCCTGCTGAGGGTTGCCGAGGCCGTCGTCGGCCACGTCGGCGATCAGGTATAGGGCCAGCAGCGGGATCAGGGTGACGATGTAACGGGGGCGCACCAGCGGAAGGAAGAGGACGGGAGCCACCAGGAGGAGCATCTTGTCGAAGCTGGACCGGTCGACGAGGTCGCCGAGCAGGCCGATCGGGTCGCTCAACATGCCGAGCACCACACCCAGGACGCCGTCGCCGTAGTGGGCGAACGCTGCCACGTGGGGATAGCTCCCGTCGCCGAACATGGGCTGGACCACGAAGGCCATCACCAGGAACCACATCAGGCCGGAGGCTGCGAGGACCCATCCCGGCGTACGCCGGTCCTCAGTCACGAACAGCAGCCCGAGGGCGGCGACGGCCAGACCCAGGTCGGCCCGCGTGCTCACGACGACGAGCGCCAGCAGGCCCACGGTCCACCACCTCTCCCGGCATCCGGCCAGGTAGGCGGCCAGGAGAGCGGGCAGGGCGAACACCTCGGGGTGGAAGCCGGCAAGGTTCAGGTTGTGGACCGAGGGGTGTAGTGCGTAGGCGGCGACAAGTGCCGCCGAGCCGCTCACCCGCAGGTTCGCCGGGCCGCGGGCGATCCGCCACAGGGGTACGACCGCAACGGCGATGGCCAGGGACTGCAGCACCAGGAGGGTCTCGACGGTCGGCAGCACACGGGCCAGCCAAGACACGGGCCAGAAAACGAACGCTGCCTGGATGGCGAAGACGTTGAGACCCAACTGACTGATGACCGGTGACGCACCCCTCTCCATGAGGTGGACAGCCTGCAGGTAGTACCCCACCTGGGGACCGAGGCCGAGGTCCCTGCTCCGGGATATCGCCAGGAGGGCCAGGACGATCCCGAACACCCCGGCGATCACCCACGGGAGTGCACGGTCGGAGGCGGGGGCGTCCAGCCGGGCCTGCCAGCGCAGCATCTCGATGTCGATGCGCCGTCGCATCGTGTGCATCGTCGTGACGACCTGTTCGCCGGTGCGTTCCAGACCCCGGGTCGCCCTCACCAGAGGGCCTCCGGGGAAGATGGTCCGCCGGATGTGTCGGTACCGGGGGCCACAGGCTTCAACAGTTCCGGCCCCTTGTTGCGGGCGTTGTCGACCCGCCGGTCGACCCGGTACCGCTCGAGGCATCCTGCCGGAGCCGGAAGGAGCAGGGACCCAAGATGCAATGGGTCGTCGCCATCGGGCTCCAACCAGTCGGCCCACTGCCCGGGCTCCAGCACCGCCGGCATGCGGTGGTGCACGGGAGCCATGTCGGCATTGGCCTCCACGGTGATGACCGTGCAGGTGTGCAGCACGGGCGCCGAGTCGCGGCCGTCCGGACCATCGTCACCTGCGGGTAGGCCACCCGGGGGTGACCACCTCCCCCAGAGTCCGGCAAGCACCATGGGGCGACCATCGGCACGGTGGACGAACCAGGGTTGCTTCCGGGAGGGCCCGCCGGCCGGTGCAGGACCCCACTCGTAGAACCCGTCGATGGGGACCAGGCATCGCCGATGGGCGAACGCTGACCGGAAGGAGGGCTTCTCCGCAACGGTCTCGGCACGAGCGTTGAACATGCGGCCACCGACGGACGGGTCCTTCGCCCAGGGGGGAACCAGTCCCCAGCGGGCCGTTCCGAGGCGCCGTACCCGATCTCCGCAGGTCCGGCCGGATGGGGGTTCCCGGGGGTTTCCGCCGCCCTCGTCCCACACGATGGGCAACTGCCCCGTGGGAGCCACATTGTGGTCGAGGCCATCGAGGGTCGCGACGATCTCGTCGACCCCCATGCACTCGCTCAACTCCCCGGGCGAGGAGGTCGTGACGACCCGACCGCACATGGGCACCACCGTATCGGCAGCCCGCG
>DQOF01000080.1 GCA_015658775.1 Acidimicrobiia bacterium
CCCGGTGAGCGGATCTCGGTATACGAGGCGCTCAGGGCGGTCACCCTGGGGGCTGCCTACCAACTCAAGATGGACGACGAGATCGGGAGCCTCGCACCCGGCAAGCGGGCGGACATGGTCGTCCTCGACGCCGACCCGTTCGACGTGGACCCCGTCGAGCTCAGGGACGTGCCGGTGGCGGGGACCGTGCTGGGCGGCACTCACCATCCCGGTGGTTGAGGTGACGGGTGATCGAGGTGACGGGTTGTTGAGGTGACCGGTGGGCGGCTGCCGCTTACCGTTGTCGGCGGTTATCTGGGCGCAGGGAAGACCACGCTCATCAACGCCCTGCTGGCCGATCCGGCCGGCGAGCGGATCGCCGTCCTGGTGAACGACTTCGGCGACATCGACATCGACGCCAGGCTCATGGATTCGGACGACGCTGACGTCATGAGCCTCACCAACGGCTGCATCTGCTGCTCCCTCGCCGACGGATTCGCCGAGGCCCTGGACCGGATCCGCGACCTGGCCGGACGCATCGACCGGGTTGTGATCGAGGTTAGCGGCGTGGGCGATCCCCGGAAGGTCGCCCAGTGGGGCCACGTCCCCGGCTTCACCCTCGACGGCGTGGTCGTGCTCGTCGACGCCAAGACGGTACGGGAACGTTCGCGCGACCGTTACGTCGGCGAGACCGTGCTGGCGCAACTGGCCGGCGCCGACCTGGTGGTCGTCACGCGAGCCGACCTGTTGGATGACACCGTCACCAGCGAGGTGCAACGGTGGCTAGCCGACATGGTGGCTGCACCCGTCCTGCGTGCACCTGTTCCGACGGCCGTGCTGTTCGGGCCCGACCCGATCGGCGACGACACCCTGGCAGTACCGGAAGACCACGCCTCCACGTCGCACATCTCCATGTCACGACGATTCGACGCACCCGTCTCGAGGGGCTCCATCGACGTCTGGGCGGATGCCCGACCGGGCGGCGTCGTCCGCGCCAAGGGCATAGTCCGGGTCGACGACCGCCCCGACGAACGGACGGTGCTCCAGGTCTGCGGCGCGACCACCACTGTGGCCGTCGACGGCCCCTGGGACGGTGGCGAGAGCGCGGTCGTCGCCATAGCCCTGCCCGGCACGTCGCGGGCCGCCATCGTGAAGTGGCTGAAGCTGCTCCGCTGAACCGCCGGATCAGCCCTCGAACGGAAGCTGGAGCGTTGCGGCCTCAACGGCCAGCCGGTCCGCCGCTTCGTTCCCGGGGTCGCCGGAGTGGCCCTTCACCCACTCGAACTCCACGTCGGAGCGCTCCCGGTACAGCGCCACCAGGGGCTCCCAGAGGTCGCGGTTGGCGATGGGCTGCTTCCTGTTGTTCACCCAGCCGCGGCGCAGCCATCCCTGCCACCAGCGGTCCCTGAAGCAGTGCACGACGTATGTCGAGTCGCTGACCACCAGCAGCGGGCCGCTCAACGCCCGCATCGCCTCGAGCGTCGCCGTCAACTCCATGCGCTGGTTGGTGGTGCTTGCCTCACAACCTGCGGCGTAGGGCCCGCCCAGCACGACCCAGGCCCAGCCGCCCGGTCCCGGGTTCCCCGAACAGGCGCCGTCGGTGTACACGGTGATCATCTGGTCGGCCATCGGCGGCGACCCTAATCCGGTGACCGGGGCGACCCGCCCACCGAGAGCCGTGTGGCGACCGACCGGCGCTGGCATGATCAGAGGCGTGATACACGGCTTCACCCACCAGATCCCCGACGGGGACCCCGAGGAGACCCGGGAGTGGGTCGACTCGTTCGACGCCCTTGTCGACCGGAGCGGCCGGGGTCGGGCCCGCTTCCTGTTGGCCCGCCTCATGGAACGTGCCGGCGAGCTGAACGTGGGCAACTCCCCGCCCACCTGGACTCCGTACGTCAACACGATCGCCACCACCGACCAGCCGTGGTTCCCCGGCGACGAGCACATCGAGCGGCGCATCCGGGCGTTCATCCGATGGAACGCAGCCGCAATGGTGATCAACGCCAACAAGACGGCCGACGGAATCGGCGGGCACCTCTCCACGTTCGCCTCGTCCGCCTCGCTCTACGAGGTGGGGTTCAACTGGTTCTTCAGGGGCAAGGACGACGGTCGACCCGGCGACCACGTCTACTTCCAGGGCCATGCGGCCCCCGGTGTCTACGCACGGGCGTACCTAGAGCGCCGGCTGGACGAACACCACCTCGACGGGTTCCGTATGGAGATCGCCGGCGGCGGCCTGTCGAGCTACCCGCACCCCCGCCTCATGCCCGACTTCTGGGAGTTCCCCACGGTGTCGATGGGCCTGGGCCCCATCAACTCCATCTACCACGCCCGCTTCAACCAGTACCTGGAACACCGCCGCGTCGACGACACCGGAGAGTCGCGTGTGTTCTGCTTCGTGGGTGACGGAGAGTGCGACGAACCGGAGACCCTCGGTGCCATCTCGCTGGCCGGTCGGGCGGGCCTCGGCAACCTGATCTGGATAGTCAACTGCAACCTGCAGCGCCTCGACGGGCCGGTCCGCGGCAACGGTCAGGTCATCCAGGAACTGGAGGGCGTGTTCCGGGGCGCCGGTTGGAACGTGATCAAGGTGATCTGGGGATCCGCCTGGGACGATCTCATCCAGCGCGATGTCGACGGCGTGCTGCTCAACAAGTTCAACACCACCGTCGACGGCGAGTACCAGCGCCTGGCCGTCGAGGGCGGCGACTACATACGTGAGCACTTCTTCGGCCCCGACCCCCGCCTGCGGGCCATGGTCGACCACCTCACCGACGACGACCTGAGCGACCTGCCCCGCGGAGGCCACGACTACCAGAAGTTGTATGCCGCCTACAGGGCCGCCACCGAGGAGAACGCCGCACCCACCGTCATCCTCGCCAAGACCATCAAGGGCTGGACCCTCGGCGAGGGGTTCGAGGCCCGCAACGCCACGCACCAGATCAAGAAGATGACCGCCGAGCAGATCCTCGGGCTGAGGGAGCGCCTGCACCTCGAGGACGAGATTCCCGAGTCGTCCCTCCAGGGCGACCGGGCCCCCTATTTCCGTCCGGACGAGGGCAGCCCCGAGTTCGAGTACATGATCCAGCGCCGCCGGGCCCTCGGCGGCTGCATCCCCAAGAGGCGGATCCGGAGCCGGAGGCCGTTGACGCTGCCGGACCCGTCTGTGTTCGTGGGCCTGTCCAAGGGGTCCCAGGGCCGCGAGATCTCGACCACCATGGCCCACACGAACCTGCTGCGCGACCTCATGCGCGACGCCGCGTTCGGCCCCAGGGTCGTCCCAATCATTCCCGACGAGGCCCGCACCTTCGGAATGGACTCCCTGTTCCGCGAGTTCGGCATCTACGCACCGTTCGGACAACTGTACGAGCCCGTGGACCACGAGCTGCTGCTCTCCTACAGCGAGGGCACCGACGGGCAGTTACTGGAGGAGGGCATCACCGAGGCCGGCTCGATGTCCAGCTTCATCGCCGCAGGCACCAGCTACGCCAACCGAGGCGTGCCGATGGTGCCCTTCTTCAGCTTCTATTCCATGTTCGGGTTCCAACGTGTGGGCGACCTCATCTGGTCGGCTGCCGACTCGAGGGCCCGTGGCTTCCTGATGGGTGCGACCGCCGGCCGCACGACCCTGCACGGCGAGGGGCTGCAGCACCAGGACGGGCACAGCCTGATCCTGGCCGGCACCGTGCCACCCTGCCAGGCCTACGACCCGGCGTTCGCCTACGAGCTGGCCGCCGTGGTCGACGAGGGCCTGCAGCGCATGTACGGCCACGAGGACACCCACCTGAACGAGGACGTCTTCTACTACATCACCCTCTACAACGAGGCCTACGACATGCCGCCGCAGCCCGACCACGTGTCCGGGGCCGACATCGTCGCCGGGCTCTACCAGTGGGCCGACGCACCCGACCGTCCGGTGCAAGCCACCCTCCTGTTCTCGGGTTCCGCCCACCTGGCGGCCCGTGCCGCCGCCGACGAACTCGCCGAACGCTGGGGGGTGGGCGTCGACCTCTGGAGCGCGACCTCGTACAAGAAAATTCGTGAAGAGGCCCTGGCAGTCGAACGCCGCAACCGGCTGCACCCCGTCGATGAGCCGTTGGCACCCCTAGTGACCCGTCTGCTGATCGGCGGCAAGGGCCCCGTGGTGGCGATCAGCGACTACATGAAGTTGGTTCCCGGCCAGATTGCCCAATGGGTGCCGAGGCCATTCCACGTGCTCGGCACCGACGGGTTCGGCCGTAGCGACACCAGGGAGGCCCTGCGCCGCTTCTTCGAGGTCGACGCCGGGCATGTCGTCGTAGCCGTCCTATCGGCTCTGGCCGAGGCCGGCGCCGTCGAACGGTCGGTGGTGGCCGAGGCCATCGCCCACCACGACATAGACCCGGACACACCCGACCCGGGGC
>DQOF01000075.1 GCA_015658775.1 Acidimicrobiia bacterium
TCGGCCCGGTCGAGCGCGGCGCCCAGGCCTGCCAGCGGTGCGGTCGGACCGTAGCGGGAGCCAGTGTTGGCGAGTACCTGGTCGGGCGTCTCGCTAAGCACCCACAGGCTGTGCATAGGCCTGGCCGGGTCGGGGCCCACGTGGAGCAGGAACGAGACCTTGTCGACGGTGAGGAGGTGCAGGCCCAGCGCGGTCAGCACGCCCCCCGTCGCGGCGCGGAACCGGATTCCGGGGTCGCCCGCCCATGCGTAGCGCATGGTCGTGTAGGAGCCCCAGACCGGGTCGGGTGCGGGGCCGTCACCGGGGTCCACACGTGGCTCGCATACGACGCCGGGGCAGGCAGCCAGGAGCTGTGTCTCCTCGTCTGGTGAGAACCCGTCGGCCGGTGTGGGTCGGAGGCCCCCGAGAGGGGTCATGGTCATGCGTACCCGCCCGCCGGTGACCGCCTCGCACAGCCCGCAGCCGATGCACAGGCCGCTGGTGACCACCTCGGCGATGCTGTCAGCGGTTCGGGGTCTGGGTGGGGGCATGGGTCGTCCGGTCAGGCCGTCAGGCGATGTCTGTGCAGTGCCTCGTAGTGGGGACGGCAGACGGCATAGGCGTGCTGCAGGTGGTCGTTGTGGTCGATGGGAACGTAGTCGCGTAGTTGCGGGTTGAGGCCGGTGGAGGCTCGCAGGTTATCGTGCCAGGAGCCGCTGTCGTACCAGCTCATGGCCGCTGGCGGTGTTCGAGGAGGGCCGATGACCGGCGTGCCGGCTGTGATTCCCGACGTCATGACCGCCGTCCAGCTGGTCGGCAACGGCGGGCCGGAGATGCTGGTGGTACGCCACGACGTGCCGGTGCCCGTGCTGGCCGCCGACGAGGTGCTCATACGGGTCCGGGCCTGTGGCATGAACAACACCGACATCAACACCAGGGTCGGGTGGTACTCGAAGTCGGTCACCGGGGCGACAACCGGCGACGGGCTGCTAGAGGCGGGTGAGGACGGCACGTGGGGCGGTACGGGCATGGCCTTTCCCAGCATCCAGGGTGCCGACCCCTGTGGTGAGGTTGTAGACGTGGGGCAGGCCGGCGGCCGGTCGTTGCTCGGCCGCAGGGTGCTGGTCGACGGCTGGATCAGGGACGCCTCGGACCCCGCCGACCGCGGGAAGGCTGGCTATCTGGGGTCGGAGCGGGACGGCGGGTTCGCCCAGTACTGCGCGGTGCCGGCCCGCAACGTCCATCCGATCGAGTCGCCCCTGAGCGACGTCGAGTTGGCGTCGTTCCCCTGCTCGTGGTCGACCGCCGAGCACATGCTCACCCGCCCGGGCCTGACGGCTGGTGAGACCATCGTCGTGACCGGGGCATCCGGAGGCGTTGGCACGGCGCTCGTCCAGTTGGCCAAGCTGCGGGGTGCCCGGGTCGTGGCCGTTACGACCGCGTCCAAGTTCGACGACGTCGCCGCCTGCGGTGCCGACGTTCTCGTGGACAGGTCGTCTGGCGACCTGTCCGGTGCCGTGGCCGAGGCGGCAGGCGGACCCGTCGACGTGTGGGCCGACGTGGTCGGAGGCCCCGACTTCGCCCCCCTGCTGGAACTGCTGCGGCGTGGCGGGCGCTACACCACAGCCGGGGCCATTGCGGGGCCGATGGTCGAACTGGACCTGCGCACCCTCTACCTGAACGACCTCGAACTCTACGGCTGCACGGTGTACGGGCCGGAGGTGTTCACCGCGCTGGTCGGGTACATCGAGCGGGGAGAGGTGCGTCCGGTGGTCGCTGGAACCTTTCCCCTCACCGACATCCACGCCGCACAGGAGGCGTTCGTGGCCAAGCGCCACACGGGCAACCTGGTGATAACCGTCGACTGAAGGCTCTTCCGGTCAGGTGGCCGGTGGTTCGTCGGCGTGGAGCGGGGCGTAGAAGTCCAGGTTCGACTCCAACAGGTCGAAGACCGTGGCGTCGGTCGGCGGCAACTCTCCCTCGTGGGTTCCGACGGGCTCGGTCCGGTCGCCCCACTGCATGACGATCGACCCCCATGTGACGCCACCGCCGAAGGCCGTCAGGACAACGACGTCGTCCGGATTCACGCGTCCGGAGTCGACGGCATCCGAGATGGCCATCGGGATGGACGCCGCAGCGGTGTTGCCGAGCTGCCCAATGTTCACGAACACCCTCTCCGAGTCGACGCCGAGCCTGCGAGCGGCCGACTCGATGATGCGTCCGTTGGCCTGGTGGGGGATGACGATGTCGACGTCGTCTGCGCCCAGGCCAGCCCGCTCGAGTGCCCTGGTGGCAGAGCCTGCGATCCCCTGGACGGCGATCTTGAACACGGCCTGGCCCTCGAAGTGCAGGCGGGTCTCCTCCGGGGTCCTGCCCCCGTAGGGGTCACCGCGCGTTCCCATGGCCTGTAGGACCATGGTGCCGCCCTTGCTGCCGTCGGCACCGAGGTCCACCGACAGCACCCCGGCCCCAGAGTCCGTCGCCTCGTACACGACTGCCCCTGCGCCGTCGCCGAACAGGATGCAGGTGGAGCGGTCCCGGTAGTCCATCGCCACGTGCAGCTTCTCGACCCCTATCACGAGCACCCGCTCGACGAAGCCGGACTGGACCATCCCGGTCACGTTGGCCGTGGCGTAGACGAACCCTGAGCATGCGGCGTTCAGGTCGAACGCGGCGGCGTTGACCGCCCCCAGACGGTGCTGGACCATCGCGGCCACGCTGGGGCAGAGCAGTTCGGGGGTGCACGTCGCCACGAGGATGAGGTCCAGGTCGGCGGCCCCGAGACCTGCGCAGGCCAGTGCCCGGCGGGCGGCGAGCTCGGCCAGGTCGGTGCCCTCCACGTGGGAGATGCGGCGCTCGCTGATGCCCGTACGTGCGACGATCCACTCGTCGCTGGTGTCGCAGAGCCGTTCCAGGTCGGCGTTGGTGAGGGCTACCGGGGGCACGCACCTGCCCCAACCGGTGATCACGGCACGTCTCGTCACAGCCTCACCCCTCGATCGGCGAGACAGAAGTGTCGCATGTCGGCATGTGCGCTGTCACCAGCCGTCCTCCAGCACCACCATGGGGTCACGTCCTCCCGAAGCCGCCCCCACCCGGTGTGGAGATCTGGACCACGTCTCCGGCCCGGACCTCGCAGCATGCGTTGCCGGGCAGGTGTTCCTCGTTGCCGTCGGCCCGCAGGACCAGGTTCATGCCCACGGCACCGGGTTCGCCGCCCGCGACACCGTACGGCGGCACCACGCGGTGCGAGGTGAGGAGGCTCACGGTCATGGCATCGCCGAACCGGATGCGACGAACGGTTCCATCGCCGCCCCTGTGGGCACCCGAGCCTCCCGA
>DQOF01000162.1 GCA_015658775.1 Acidimicrobiia bacterium
CAGGTGTTGTCCTATTTCCAGGAATCCGACGTCGTGCCGCTCTTCAGGGGCTTCGCGGTGCCCGACGGGTACGTCTGGGACACCAGCATCTGGCTATTGCTCCTCGGCGGGGCCGTGGGGATGTTCGGCTCGTCCGTCGCCGTGACGCGCTACCTGGACGTCTGAGCCGGTGGGCGGCCCCGGCCCGGGATGGATCCGTCTCTGCGACGCCGACATCCTGCCCGGCACGACCGTCGAGGCCACCCTCGCCGACGAGGACCTGGTGGTGTGGCGGACGGCCGGCGGCGTGCCGTGCGTGATGGACGCCCGCTGCCCGCACCAGTGGACCCACTTGGCCTTCGAGGGGGTCGTGGACGGCGAGGAGCTCCTGTGCCTGACCCACTTCTGGCGATTCACCACCGACGGCGCAGGTTGGAAGGAGAACGCCGACGGCCGCCGGGACCGGAAGGGGGACATAGGTGTGCGAGGCTGTCTGGAGATAGATGGGACAATCTGGACGAGGCAGCCCGAGTCGCAGCCGGATCCGTCGCCTGACAGGTCGTTAGACACGTCGGCGGGAGGCTGAGATGTTGATTGGGGAGCAGACTCCGGAGCAGGAACTGGACCCCGACCTGCTCGGCATGTACACGTTCGCCACGTGGGGCTACAAGCAGGGCGAGATGGTTTCGCTGATGATCCACCTCGGGCACCGGCTCGGCATCTACGAGGTCCTGGACGGCGCCGGACCCGTCACCGCCGCCGATCTGGCGGAGCGCACGGGCCTCCATGGGCGTTGGCTGCTGGAATGGCTCCGTGGCCAGGCCGCCGCCCGACTCCTGGTGAGCGAGGACGGCGAGGCGTTCCTCCTCGAACCCGAGGCCGCAGCGGTGCTCGCACGCCCCGGAGAGCGCAGCTACGCGGCGGGGGTGTTCAGCAACATCAGGCCACCCGAGGTGGTCGACGCCCTGGCTGACGCCTTTCGCACCGGGATCGGCGTCACCTACGACGGCCAGGGAGAGGGCGCCGCCCACCAGACCGACGCCATGCTCGGCCCGATGGCCCGTGCGCTCATGGTTCCAGTGATCGTGCCGGCACTGGAGGGGGTCGCGGAGAAGCTCACGGCCGGGGCGCGGGTGGTCGACGTGGGCTGTGGGGCTGGAACGGTGCTGGGCCTGCTGGCCGAGGCGTTCCCGGCCTCCACGTACGTCGGCTACGACCCGTCGCACCACGCCGTGGACCTGGCCGTCGAGCGGCTCTCGGGTTTTGACAACGTCGAGGTCCTGGCCCGGTTCGGTGAGGAGCTCCCCCCGACTGGCGACTTCGACCTGATCCTGACCATGGACTGCCTGCACGACATGCCCAGGCCCGACATCGTCATGGCCGCCATCCGCGAAGCCATCGCCCCCGACGGCACCTGGCTCATCAAGGACATCAAGTCCAGCGCCGACTGGACCGCCAACAGGCGGAACCCGATGCTGGCGATGATGTACGCCACCTCCGTGGCCTCGTGCCTCTCCTCGGCGATGTCGGCGCCGGACTCGCTCGGACTCGGCACGCTCGGGCTGAACCCGGATGTCGCCGAGCGGATGACCGCAGAGTCCGGGTTCACCAGGTTCACCTGCCACGACTTCGACGATCCCGTGAACCTGTACTACGAGGTGCGTCCCTAGGGGTCTCGCACATACGGTGTGGTGGTGACATCAGCCGCGGACCCGCAGGTCGGTGGTGAGCCCGGCCGAGTCGACCCGGGTTCCCTTCCCGTGATCCTGTACGACGGTGGGTGTGCCCTCTGCCGGTCGTCGGTGGCCTGGCTGGCCCGCCGCAGCCGCGGCAGGTTCAGGTTCGTCGCCTCCGGGGACGTCCAGCCGGAGGATTACGGGCTGGACCGGTCGGACCTCGAAGCCTGGGTCTGGTTCGTGGACCCCGGCAGCCCGGCAGTCGCCGGAGCGGCGGCGGTCTCCCGGGCGCTGCGCACCTGCAGACCCTTCTGGAGCGCGTTCGGGTCCTGCTCTCGGTGCCTCCCGTCTCCCTGGCGGCACGGGTCGCCTACCGCCTGGTGGCCGCCAACCGGCATCGCTTCGACCGCTCCCGTACTTCCCGGCCGGCGGGCTAGCCCAGCGGCATGAAGTCGGAGGTCGCGACGACACAGCCCGTGTCCTCCGCTGCGGGGGAGTCGGCCACCGACCCCCGCCGGCACGGGTACCGGTACTCCATGAAGCGGACGGCATCAGGCACGACGTAGTTGTCGTGACCCGTGGAGGCGGGCACCATGCCGCCCATGTCAACCGGCCCCAGATGCTGGAGGGCGTGGTGGACGTCGCGTCGCCTCGGATCCGGTCCGGCGTCGAAGACGGCCCGTGCGGTCATGCGCATGAGGGTGCACACGCTCGTGACCATCGCGTAGGCAGCGCTGCCGGGGTCGTACGAATCGCCTCCCATCCCCATGAACTCGGCGTTGCACATCCCGTCGAAGGGGGACGGAGTGAATTCCGGATTATCCGCGCCGCCCGCCTGCGCAGAGTCGACGATCAGGGTGCCGTCGTAGTACCTGCCCGCCTCCACTCCTGAATAGACAGCAACTCTGCTGGCCGCAAGGTTGTCGGACTGGCCGTTGAAGCCGGACTGGAGGATCACCGGCTTCGGCATCCCCCGTGCGGCCATCTCACCGATGAGGCCGGGGAGCGAGACGATGTTGAGGGCGGGGAATACCACGTCCGTGCCGGCGGCGATCATGCGGTCGACCACGACCTCGCGGCCGACTCGACAGGTCGTGGTCCCCTCACAGCCGATGAGGTGGAACACGGGGTCGTAGCCCAGGTCCCGGAGTGACTCGAGTAGGCCCTCCTCGACCGAATCCATGTCCCCCGGTGAGTCGGGAGCGACCACGGCGATGAACCGGCCGTCCAGGTGGCCCCCGTCGTGTGCCATCCGGACCGCTAGGCGCATGGCCGTCTCCGAGGCGAGTGAGGTGCTGCGCAACAGGCCGCCGGCCTTCCTGAGGAGGTCCTCCGGCTGGCCCTGGGCGGTGAGGAAGGCGACGTCGTGTTCGACCGTCAGGCAGTCGGCCATGCGGCCCTGCAGGCCCGTGCTGCTCACGACCACCACCGCGGGGATCTGCTCGGTGGCCTCGATGCACGCCACGGTGCGGAGCGTGTCGATGTCGACCCCTGCGCCCCCGAGGGCGGAAACCTCCACGAGTCGGAGGTCCAGGCGACGGCCGTGGATTCCTCCGCACCCGTCGTTGACCAGGGCAGTGAAGGCCTCGAACATGGCGGCGGTGTTACCCACGTCCACGGTCACGCCGACCATGCCGAGCTCCTCGAGGCGTGTCCGCAGGTGCACGATAGTCACCGACTCTCCGCTGATTCCCCGATCCGTCTCCTCGGGGGCCTCGTCGGGGTCCGTGGATGTGGTGCAGAACCTTTCCAGCGGTTGGAACGGATGCGTGCGGTCCACCCCACCGTGGTCGACCTCGAAGGCGTCGTCATGTCCGGCATCCTCATCGGATGGCACCACCTCCACTGGGGACGTGGTGGTGGGCACAACCGTGGTTGGGGCAGCGGTCGGGGCGGACGGGGTCGTGGAGGGCGGGGTGCCCGCGCGCGGAACCAGGGAGGAGGTTGGTGGTGCGGTGGGTGTGGTCGTCGTCGCGGTTGCCGCCGTCCCGGGGGAGGCGGGAGCGGAGCCGTTGGTGGCACACGAGGCGGCCACGGCTGCCAGAAGGAGAAGCGCGCCGAGAAGTCTCATCTGTTTTCGGATCACGGCATCCCCACGGTCTGTCCCCCTGATTCTGGCCCAGCGACATCCCTGAACCACGTTGCCCGGGCCAGAAATCCGCCGACCGGCCATGAGGGTGCCCGGGATGGGGGGTCCCCTTTGCGTAGCCTCTGCCGCGTGCCGAGCCCGGACCACCGATGAACGACGACAAACCCGACGAGGACCTGTCTCAGGCGTCCGACGAGGAGCCTCACACTGCCGGAGCGCCTGCGGAAGGGGCGCCTGCGGAAGAGGCCCGGGACGACGAGGTCCCGGAGGGGGAGCCGCCCGAGGTGGAACCGCTGCCCGAGCAGGCCCGCTCCGAGCCGGGAACCGAGGTCTCCGACGATCTCTGG
>DQOF01000107.1 GCA_015658775.1 Acidimicrobiia bacterium
CCCGGCTGATGGCGGCAAGGGCGGCATAAACCGGACCCTGACCCTGGTCGGGCTCGCCACGGCACTGGCGTTGAAGGTCATCGGCGTGTTCTTCAAGGGGGCGCTCGTGTCCGGCGCCCACGAGCGGCTCTCCGGAGGCGACCCGACCGTCCGCTCCTCCCTGCGGCGTGCCACGTCACGACTCCCGGCTCTGCTGCCGTGGGCGGTCCTCACATTCGCCGTCGGACTGATACTGGCGGCTCTGAAGGAACGAGCAGGCAGGTTGGGAAGGTTCATGACCGACATGGTCGGCGCGGCGTGGGGGGTCGCCACGTTCCTGGTCATCCCGGCGATGATCGTCGACGGGCACGGCACGGTCAGCGGCCTCAAGGCGTCTGGATCGCTCCTGCGGGAGACCTGGGGCGAGAACCTCGCCGCCCGCGTCGGCTTCGGACTTCTCGGATTCCTCGCCATCGTCCCGGCGGTGATCCTCTTCTTCGTCGCCGGAGCACTCGGTGGAGCAGCCCTCATCGTCGGGACCGTCGTCATCCTCGCCTACGTGGCATACGTCGTCGTGGTACTGACGGCGCTCAGCGCCGTGTTCCAGACGGCGCTCTACCTGTACGCCACCACGGGCTCTGTACCAGCCGGATTCGAGGGCTCGAACCTCCGGGACAGCTTCATCCTCAACTAGCGGACCGATCCGGTCGCAGGCCGCTCCACTGCGCTGTGTCAGGATCCGTGTCCAACCTCCACCCGCAAGACAGGAAGGACCGACGATGGCCACATACGAATGCTCCTCGTGCGGCATGTCCGTGAACGCCACCTGCGGGGCGTGCGACGCCCCCCTCGTGAACGACACGCTGCAACTTGACGACGGGTCGACCGTGCAGGTATCCAGGTGCCCCAACGACCACGGCAAGATCAAGTCGCCGATGTGCTGCGGCGCCGACATGGCGTGCTCCGTCGCGTGACGTGGGCCCCGGCCGACCCGAAACCGGCCACGGATAGGGTCCGGGCATGGCAGGTCCCCTGGCACGTGCCCGATCCCAAGTCGGAGAGTTCATCCGCCGGCTCTCCCGGATGGCCGACCGTCTGGCGGCCGTCGGACCGGACGACCCGCCGGCGAGACGCTTCGGGCGGTTCGGCCGGGGCACCAGCATCGCCTGGCCACCCGGGGTCGGTTTCGGCGAGCGGTGGATCTGGATCGGCAGCGACACGCTGATCTCGTCCCACGTGACAATCTCAGCCGGCATGGTGCCTGACCAGGAGATGGTGACCGACCCGGTCGTGAGCATCGGCGACCGCTGCGTCATCGGCCGTGGCACGTCGATCGTCGGCCACCTGTCGATCGACATCGGGGACGACGTGTACACGGGCATGAACGTGTACATCACCGACCAGAACCACGGCTACGAGGACATTGACCAGCCGATCGGCACCCAGTTGCCGTCCGACGACCCCGTGTCCATCGGGTCCGGCAGTTGGATCGGCTCGGGAGCGGTGATCCTGCCGGGCGCCCGCATCGGCAGACACGTCGTGGTGGGGGCCAACTCGGTGGTCCGTGGCGAGATACCCGACAACTCGGTCGTTGTGGGTGTACCGGGGAGGGTGGTGCGCAGCCATGACGGCCTCGAATGGCGTCGTGACGACACCCGGCGGCCCCCGGCGACCGGTCCTGAACCGGACCAGAACCCTCCCCTTTCCGGCTGACCGGCGCCACCCTCGACGGACGACGATGGCGTTCAGCAGACCAGGTACGGCCGAACACGGCTGGGCGGGAATCGTGACTCTCGGGCTGCTCACGATCACCACCTACGGCTCCTGGTTCTACGGATTCGGCGTCCTGATCGGGCCGATCGGCGACGACATGGGATGGAGCACCACCACCCTCGGCCTCACCTACGGATCGGCGATGGTGCTGAGCGGGCTGGGAGCCTTCGTGGGCGGGCGCATGCTGGACCGCTTCGGCGGAACCGGGCCCTTTCTCCTCCATGCCGTCGCCGGTGGCAGCCTGCTCCTAGCCGCAACCTGGGCCGACGACGCAGCCACCTTCGGCCTGATGTACTCGATCGGAGCGGGGGTCACCGGCGCCACCGGCTTCTACCACGTCACCACGGCGGCAGCGGCGCGACTCCGCCCGGACCAGCCGGACCGGGCCATCGCCGTGCTGACCGTCATCGGCGCCCTGTGCAGCCCGATCTACCTGCCGTTCACCGCCTGGCTGGTAACGGCCTGGCACTGGCGTACCGCCGGCCGGGTCCTGGCTGTGCTCAGCATCGCAGGTGCCCTCCTGGCAGCAGTCGTGGCACACGGTGGCCGCAGCACCACCTCGGGACCGTCGGCGAACCCCCTCCGGACCTTGCGTGCCGCCCTGGGCCGCCGGGAGGTGAGGCGAATGCTGGCCGCATACGTCGCCGCGTGGATCGCCTACACCTCGGTACTCGTCTACCAGGTCCCGATACTCACCGGCGCCGGCCTCACGCTCGGCACCGCAGGAGCCATTGGGGGCCTGCGGGGCTTCTGCCAGGTGTTCGGAAGGCTGGGCCTGACCGGACTGGCCGAGAGGCACGGTTCGGGCCGACTGCTACGGCTCGCCTTCACCACGAGCGCCCTCGGCATCGCCTTCCTGGTGATCGGCACGATTCCGGCCGGAATAGCCTTCGGGGTCCTCGCCGGCGTCACCATCGGGGCAAGCAGCCCGCTACAGGCGATATATGCCCGTAGCCAGTTCGACGAGGGCGACCTGGGCCTCCTGATGGGCCTCCAGGGTGCAGCCATGGGGCTGGCCGGCGGCCTCGGACCCCTGCTGGGCGGTGTCATGCACGACGCCTCGGGAACGTGGACTCCGACGATCCTCATGGCGATCGCATCCCTCGCCCTCGGGACCTGGCTGCTCCGCCCGGACGACACGACCTCCATCTCCACGGTCGATGATCCGGAAGTCGCCGGGTGACCACGGACCGCAATGCATCTGGTCGATGGCGACGTATCCTGTGGTATCAAGAACCGGCGCTGCCGACCTACCTGCGGCCGTCGGCGTAACCTGATCACGACTGCCCTCCGACCCAGACCCGAGGCCGATGACGCAGACCATGGAAGCACCCGTGCTGACCCTCAAAGAGGTCATCGACGTCGTACCCGCTTCATGTCGACAGAGGTCCACCCCAAGGGGCCTCGCCCTTGTGGGACGCGACCTGCTGCTGTACGCGCTCGTGCTGACAGGCATAGTCCTGAGCCCGGCATGGTGGGTGACGCTTCCGCTGGTGCTGCTGGCCGGCCTCACGGTCGCTGCACTGTTCGTGCTGGGCCACGACGCCGCCCACGGCGTGCTCACCGACGACAACCGTCTCAACAACACGCTCGGACACCTTCTGCTGGTGCCCTCGTTCCACATTTTCGAGGCGTGGGTGCTCGGTCACAACCGCATCCACCACGGTCACACCGTGCGCGAGGGAATGGACTTCGTGTGGCATCCGGTCACGGTCGACCAGTACCGGGATATGGGCTCTCTCCGGCGGCTGCGCCACCGCATGGAGTGGGCCCCGGGTGGTTCCCTCCTGTACTACCTGCGCGAGGTGTGGTGGAACAAGATGATCCGCTACAGGGAGCCTCCGGCCAAGTGGGTTGCCGGCATCCGGCGCGATCGCTACATGCTCTACACGGCGCTGCTGGCAGCCGCCACCGGTGCGGGCTTCCTGGGGGGGCTGGGCTCGGGTGACATCGCAGGCGCCATCTGGATGATCACCAAGTTGATGGTGATCCCGTTCCTGCTGTTCACGTTCCTGATCGGCTGGACGGTCTACGTCCACCACATCTCACCCGACATCCGCTGGTACACCCGCCGGGGGTGGACCAGGGTGCAGGGCCAACTCGACGGCACCACCATCCTGCGAATCCCCAGGGTGATGAACTTCTTCTTCCACTGGATCTTCCTCCACACCCCCCACCACGTGGACATGCGCATCCCCTGCTACCACCTCCCCGAGGCGGCCAGGGCCATCGGTGAGGCGTTCCCCGACCGCACGATCGACCGCACGCTGCGTATCCGTGAATACGTCGAAGGCGCCCGTACCTGCAAGCTCTACGACTTCGAAGCCGGCCAGTGGCTGCCCTACAGCGCCGCCGGCTGACAGAGGGTCGGCTGACAGAGAACCCCGCCTGACCGGATTCGTACCATGCAGACCAGGCGGTTGGGGCGCACCGACCACCACAGCAGCATCGCGATCCTGGGCGGCGCCGTGTTCTTCACAGACAGCCCCGAGAGCGCCGAGTCCGGATTCCACGAGGCACTCAGGCGGGGAGTGAACCATCTCGACATCGCCCCCGGATACGGGCAAGCCGAGCGGGCCGTCGGCCCGCACATCCCGGCGGTGCGGAACCGGCTGTTCATAGCGGGCAAAACGGGCGAGACCGTGCGCGACGCGGCCCGGACACGCCTCGAGAAGACCCTCCGCCGGCTGCAGGTCGACCATCTGGACCTGTACCAGGCCCACGGGGTCACGAGCATCGACGAGCTGGACCGGCGCGGCGAGGCGTTCGAGGTGATCCTGGAGGCACGCGACGAGGGCACGACCAGATTCGTCGGGGTGACCGGACACGACCTGGGAGCACCCAGGGCCCACCTCGAGGCCGTGCGACGCTACGACCTCGACACGGTCATGTTCCCCGTCTACCCCGGTGTCTGGGCCGACCCGGTGTACCGGGCCGACGCAGAGGCCCTGCTGGCCGAGTGCGCCGAGCGTGACGTCGGCGTCATGGCCATCAAGGCCGTGGCGTGGCGGCCGTGGGGCGACCGACCCGTCGACACCGCCAGCTGGTACGAGCCGTTCCGGACGGCCGTGGGGATCGAGCGCGGAGTCAGGTTCGCCCTCTCCACGCCTGGGGTGCATGCGTTCTGCACGTCGAGCAGCCCCGATGTGCTCGCCGCCTCACTCGACGCCGCCGAGTCGTACCAGCCCCTCGAATCCGGGGAGCGGGACCTGGCCATGGCGGCGATGGCCGACGAGCAGGTCATATTCCCCCTCGCCGTGCAGGCCAGGCTCCCGTGGGGGCCGCGCCCCCAGCCGGCCGGGGGCCTATCCGAGTAGCCGCTCGGCGTACCAGCGGGCGAAGCTCGCCACGCTCGGCTCCAGGTACGAGAACCTGCCCTGTCGGGCGAACGGTGAACGCATCCCGGCGTGCTGCTGTTCGAGCATCGGGATGTCCTCGGAGAGCGCCATGTCGAATCGCCCGTAGTAGGCCTCGGACTTCACGTCGAACCCGTCCAGGTCGATGGTCGACTGTGGGAAGCACACGACCTGGGCGCAGCGGCACCGGTCGGGGCCGTCGGGGTAGATCTCGTACATCCACATGGCGTCGGAACCCAGGGCTACGACCGTGTTCGGAAACAGCCACGAGTAGCGCACACCGGAACGCAGCCGGCCCGACAGCTCCCCGATCACCGGCAGCATGTGCTCCTGGGTGCCGTCCAGCAGGCCGCCCGTCCCCTCTGTGGTGCCGAAGTGGGTGGCGAAGGCGCCTGTCACCGATTCGGGTTCGTCTGGCTCGTTGTAGGTCCCGTCGATGCTGGTCGGGTGCACGTACGGGAGGTGGTAGTACTCGTTGAAGACCTCGGCGAACGCCTTCCAGTTGCAGTCGACGCTGAACTCGCGGCGTCGGGCGGTGACCATCGCCTCGACCGGCCACGGCGCGTGGATGTCGGCGAAGTCACCCAGCCACGTGTTTATCGGGGGCGGCTCCGCCTCGAGGCTGACGAACACGAAGCCGGCCTGCTCGGCCAGGGCGAATTCCGGGAGGCCGTGCTCCGCCTTGTCGAAACCGGCTGTTCGACCCATGCTCGGAGCGCCGATGAGACGGCCGCCCAGGTCGTAGGTCCAGAAGTGGAACCTGCACCGCATCCGTTGGCAGTTGCCGCTTCCGAGCATGATCTGGGTCGACCTGTGGCTGCAGGAGTTGGCGTATGCCCGGAGCCGGCCGTCGTCGTCCCTGACGACCACGACGGGCACACCGCCCAGGTCCATTGCGCTGTAGTCACCGACCTCGGACCACCGATCGGACCTGCCGACACCGACCCAGCCCGAGCGGAACAGGGCGGCCTGCTCGGCCCCGTAGACATCGGAATCCCCGTAGCAGGCAGGGGGCAGCGTGGGCACAGCATCGGAGGTGTCGACGCATAGGGCGAGGGAATCGGCCACCGGCTGGGGCAACCGGGATGGTCGCGCATGCAGATCGGCTGCCGGCAGATCGGTCACCTAGCCGAGTGTACGACGCACATCCCGCCCGTCCGGCACCTGGATCGGACTGCGTTGTGTGCTGTCGGGTGTGGCAACCGGCACAGGAGGCGCTTCCTGACGAAAGTGTCGTTACCCTTGTCACCTGCTCCGGTCGGATCATCCAGCCGGTGGGTTCGCAGACGGGCGTTGGTTCTTCCGGTCAACGTGAACCATCCCCAGAGAATCCCGACCTCGTCGAACGCGCCGAGGCGCCGCGAACCAACCGAACCGCTCGCCGGCGCGCGAGCCAGGAGATCCATGTCGACCACCTTCGCCCACCTGGGCGTCCCTGAACGCATCTGCAGCGCACTGGCGCGCCAGGGCATCACCGAGCCCTTCGAGATCCAGGCCGCGACCATCGCAGACGCCATGGCGGGTCGTGACGTCTGCGGACGGGCACCCACCGGATCAGGCAAGACGCTCGCCTTCGGCATCCCGCTCGTAGCGGGCGTCAACCGGGCAGAGCCGAGACGCCCACGCGCCCTCGTGCTCGCACCCACACGCGAGCTTGCCGAGCAGATCTCGACCGAGCTGCGCACCTTCGCCGGACCCGTCCGGATCGGCGTCGTCTACGGCGGTGTCGGCTACGGCCCCCAGTTGAAGGCCCTCAGGAGCGGGGTCGACATCCTGGTCGCCTGCCCCGGGCGCCTCGAGGACCTCATCGAGCAGGGGGCTCTGAGCCTCTCGGAGGTAGACATGGTGGTGCTCGACGAGGCGGACCGCATGGCCGACATGGGCTTCATGCCGGCCGTCCGTCGCCTGCTCGACCAGACAGCCGACCACCGCCAGACCGTGCTGTTCTCTGCCACCCTCGACGGCGACGTGGCCAGGCTGACACGCGACTACCAGAGCGATCCGGTGCGCCACGAGGTCGGCGAGGAGACCCCCGACATCACGGCGGCCCATCACGTCTTCTGGAACGTCTCCCAGGCGGATCGCAGGGATGTCACCGCCGACGCCGTCAGCGCTGCGTGGCCCGCAATCATCTTCTGCCGGACCCGGCACGGATCCGACCGGCTGGCCCGACAGCTCGGCCAGTCCGGGATCCAGACGGCTGCCATCCACGGCGGCCGCAGCCAGGCTCAGCGCACTCGGGCACTGGCCGACTTCTCGAAGGGACGGGTACACGCCCTGGTTGCCACCGACGTGGCCGCCCGCGGCATCCACGTCGACGGGGTGGCCTCGGTCATCCACTTCGACCCCCCTGAGGACCACAAGGCCTACGTCCACCGGTCCGGCCGCACGGCGCGTGCCGGCCTGGGCGGCGTGGTCATATCGCTGGTCCAACCCGGCCAGGTGAAGGACCTCCGCAGGATGCAGCGCCAGATCGGCATAGACGAGCCGTTCAACGACCCCGACACGGCTGTGCTCCGGCGTCTCTCACCAGTGCCGGCTCGCGCCCTCGCCCCCACCGAGCCCGACGGCGAGACCGGTGGCAGGTCCGGTACCACACGTCGCCCGCATTCGGGTGGCCCGCGCAGGCAGCACAACAGGAACGGACGCAGCGCCTCCGCCCAGCAGCGGTCGGACCAGCAGCGATCGGACGGGCAGAAGGACCGGTCCCGGAACCGGAAGGGCGGCAGGGCCCGCTCCGACGGTGCGAACGGCCGCAACTCCGACGGTAGAGGCCGCAACTCCGACAACCGTCGCGACGGCCGCAAACCCGGCGACGGCGGGTCCGGCCACGGTGGACCCAACCGCAAGGCGCGTCGGGCGCACCTGCAGCGGACAGTCGGCCAGCCGCGATGACCGGGAATCTGCCTGATGAGCGGTTCTGGTCGTGTCCGCTCGTAGGCTCTCACTACCACGCCGGGTTCGGCATGGTTCTCGAATGTTCAACGAAAGCGAATGGATTATCATGCCGCGCGGCACTGTGAAGTTTTTCAACTCCGAAAAGGGCTACGGATTCATCTCCGTCGAGGGTGGGGAGGACGTGTTCGTCCACTACTCCAACATCGACGGTTCCGGATACCGGAGCCTCGACGAAGGTCAGACTGTGGAATTCGAGGTCGGTGCAGGCCGTAAGGGTCCTGAGGCCCTCAACGTCCGCAAGGCCTGAACCGGCGTAGAGCCGGACCCGGCCAGGTCGACTGGCCCCAGGTCCATATATTTTCCCATATTTCCAGTCCTGACCTGATCTCGGGTCGGCTGGGCGTCGGCGGTTCTGACAACCACTCTGCCCGGTCGGTTTGCCGTATGGCCGCCGGCCGGGTTCGACTGCTTTTCGGATCCCTCCAGGGTGGACCCCAGCGAGGTTCGGCGGCCTTGGGCCCCATCCGGAGCCCCCGCTAGGTTCGCCGCCCACCACCCGACACCTGGAGGAGCACGTGGGGACGCCCTGGATCATCGAAGGCCAGATCGACGATCGCTGGCCGATCAACACCCGTGGCAACGTCGGTGAGGTGTTCCCGGAGGTGATCACAGCCCTCGGCTACCACCTCGGCGTCGTCACCGCGGAGAAGGCGTGGCGGGCCGCCTACAGGGACCTGGGCATCCTCAGCCCCGGCGACTTCAGCAGCGACGACCCGGTGATCATCGGTCTCTACGTCGGGGCCCTGATGAGCCACGCCGTGATCGTGGCCCGGGAACTGGCTATCCCATGCGTGGTCGCGGTCGAGTCTGCGACGGAATTGATCCCGGACGGTGTGATGGTGGAGGTCGACGGAACCGCGGGCACGGTGACCCTGCTCTGAGGGTGCCCGAGCGCGTGGACAGGTACCTGTACGCAGCGGAACAGAATCC
>DQOF01000022.1 GCA_015658775.1 Acidimicrobiia bacterium
CTCCTCGCCGATCGAGAGCAGCGCAACCCGCGGTTCGGCGATCCCCAAGCGGTCACGAGCGAACACGGCACCCATCTGACCGAACTGGACGAGCCAGTCCGCGCTGCACTCGGCATTGGCACCGGCATCCAGCAGCACGGTCGGCGTCGTGCCCGGAGCGGGCAGCAGGGTTGCTATGGCCGGCCGGGCGACTCCCCGGATCCGACCCATCCGAAGCAGTGCGCTCGCCATGGTGGCGCCGGTGTTGCCGGCACTCACCATCGCCGAAGCGGTGCCGTCACGTACCGCCTCGGCGGCCCGGACCAACGACGAATCCTTCATCCGGCGAACGCTCGCACCCGGCTCGGCGTCCATGGCTATGACCTCGCCGGCATCCAGTACCGGCAGCCCCCCCGTGTCTCCCATCTCATCGGGACGACCGACGAGCAGGACGGGGATGCCGTCGTCCTCTGCAGCCCTGCGGGCGCCGGCGACGATCTCACCGGGCGCATTGTCTCCGCCCATGGCGTCGACGGCGACCGGAAGCATCAGGGCCCGGGCACTACCGACGGTCTGGACGGTCAGTCAACATCTACTGCCTGACGTCCCCCGTACCACCCGCAGTTCCCACAGACGTGGTGCGGCCTCTTGGTCGCGCCACAACGGTCACATGCACTGCGCGCCGCGGTGCCGAGGGTCCAGGCAGAGGCCCGGCGGCTACGGCCCTTGGCCTTGGATGTCTTCTTCTTGGGGACGGCCATCGTCTGTTCCTCGGATGTCGAGTCGGGGTGCCAAGGTGGTCGTGGGACAGCCCCGGCGACCCGGCAAGGCTAGCGGCCGGTACGGCCAACCGGCACGGGCCTATCGGTGGACACTCCCGTCAGGCCGAACCGTCCCCCGCAGCCGACGGCGGGTCGTCGGTGCGCAGGACGTCGAGCGCAGCCCACCTCGGATCCATGGGCGGATCGGGTTCCGTGGTCCGGTCGTCGACGATGATTGCCGGGAAGCGGTCCGGATCGGGGCCTGCACAGTCCACGCCGCAGAGCGGCGACATGGGGAGGCCCAACAGCACCGCGTCCCTGACCACGGGCTCGAGGTCCACCTCGTCCACGCCGAGCGGGTAGAAGTCGCCCTCATCGGGCCGGGTTTCGCCACCGGCCGACTCGTCGGGCACGAACACCTCGCCGACCTCCAGGGCGAGGCTGCCGGACACCGGCTCGAGGCAGCGCCTGCACTCGCCGATCCACTCGGCCGTGACCGCGCCCGACACCACGACCTCGCGGCCCCGGGCCTCGACCTCCAACGCGACCTCCACCCGGCCGTCAACAACCTCGACCACGCCGACCGCCAGATCGGCCAACTCGACTCCGACCACGACTTCACGGGGCGCACCATGCCGGCGCCTGAGGGCGGCCAGCGGCAGTCGCAGGCCCGCCGTCACAGTGCGACGGTCACGGCGGGCCGTCGACGTCGAACTGCTCCTGATCGAAGAACACGGACCCGGGCTGGGACCGACCCGCCTCACGGGCGGCTTCCTCCGCCGTCTTGTGCCTCTGCTCACGGTCCCGATCCAACACCGTCTCCTGGAGCCGCCGTCGACCGTGGGCGATGGCGTCACGCGTGCTAGTCAACAGGGTCTCGAAACTCCCCAACTTCTGGTCACAGTAGTCCTCGGTCTCCCGGCGCATCCGACGCGCCTCCTCACGTGCCGTCTCGAGCACCTGCCTCGCCCGCTGTTCCGCCGTCCGTACCACCTCGGTGCGCTGGACGAGGCGCTCGGCCCTGGACCTGGCCAATTCCAGGATGTCGTCGCCCTCACGCCGCACCTTTGCCAGGAACTCCTCGCGTTCCTTCAGCAGCCAACGGGCCGCACGGAGTTCGTCGGGCAACCTGGCAGCCGCCTCGTCGAGCATGTGGAGCAGCTCGTCCTTGTTGATCATCGAGGACGTCGACAGCGGCATCGGACGGGCGGAGGCGACCACCTCGCGGACCTGGCGCAGGATGGCCTCGAACTGCGGTGGACGGTAGGGATCGGGGCTCACGGGCTGCGGTGCCTGGTAGGGGTCCGGCCCGGGGATCGTCGGCTGGTCGGTCACGGCCCGAACCGCTCGTCGAGCCTTCGGCTGACCACATCGGGCACCATGCTGTCGACCGACCCGCCCAGCCGGGCAACCTCGCGGATGAGCCGGGATGCCAGGAAGGAGCGCCTCGACGCCGTCGGCAGGAACAGGGTCTGCACACCCGAGATGGCAGCGTTCATCTGGGCCATCTGGAGCTCGCTCTCGAAGTCCGAGACGGCTCGCAGGCCCTTGATGATGAAGTCGGCGCCCACTTCATGGGCAAGGTCGACCACCAGGCCATCGAACGTCGTGGTCTTGACGTTGGCCAGGTGGGCGAAGCACTCGCGCATGAACTCGATGCGCTCCTCGAGGCTGAAGAGGCAGTCGGCCTTGCCCGGGTTGACGAGCGCGGCCACGACGACCTCCTCGAAGAGATGCGACGCCGTCTCGACCAACTCGATGTGGCCGTTGTGGACCGGATCGAACGATCCGGGATACAGGACGGTGGTCACGGGCGGTGGCTCCCAGTCAGGTGACGGTCGGTTGGATCATCGGGGGCGGTCTCGGGCGTCATCAGCATCACCACGGTAGTCCCGTGGCTGCGGACGGACTCGACATGCCACCCCGGACCGGGATCTATCTCACGATCCGACTCGAGCACGACCATCCCGGCGAGGCGGTCGGACAGCCGACGGGCCAGGCCACCTCCCAGCAGGTCCGACCAGTCGGCGAACCCGTACGGCGGGTCGAGCAGTACCAGGTCCCAGGGGGGGTGGTCGGATCCCAACCAGGTCGGGCCGTCGGCCACCACGACCTCGGCCCGATCGGTCATGCCGCAGGTCGCCAGGTTGTCGCGGACCAGCTGGGCGCTGACCGGAGAACTCTCGACGAAGACCGCCCGCTGCGCACCGCGGGAGAGTGCCTCTATGCCCAGGGCCCCGGTGCCGGCGAACAGGTCGAGCACAACCGCACCGTCGACGGCCCCGCGACTGAACAGGGAGTTGAAGATCGACTCACGGACCCTGTCGCCGGTGGGCCGGAGCCCGTCACCGGTCGGTCCGGCCAGCCGGCGCCCACGAACTGTTCCGGCGACGACCCGCATGGGTTCAGTATGGTGCGCCGCCGCGCACCGGGGACGTGATTTCGGACGCGGCAGGCCGCGACTACGGTCGAAACCGTGCGAGCTCCCACCACCATCGTCTGCGTCGACTGCGGCGGCACCTGCCACCTGCTGCCCCACCCTGAGCACGAGTTCGAGCCGGGCGACCCGGTCGCCTACCGGTGCGAGCTCTGCATGGACCGCTGGGACGTGGTCATGCCGGACGAGGACGACACGGGAGCGCCCGACGATCACTGGGCCTGACCCGGTTCCCTCCACATGAGCGGCACCGTCGGCCCGTCCGGGATACCGACCTCGCCCACGACGCGGAACCCGTGGCGCTCATAGAGCGGAACGTTCACCGGATCGCTGGACTCCAGGTAGGCGGGAATGCCCTCGTCATCGCAACGGGAGGTGATGGCGGCGATCAACGCCGACCCCATACCGACACCACGGGCATCGGGACGGGTGCCAACGAACGCCAAGTACCAGTGGGGGGCGGGGGGATGCGCTTCCAGCAGGGGCCCCAGTGCCAAGAACTTCCGCATCGCCACCTCCTCACCCAAAAGGACCGACAGGGCGGCGACCACCGGTCCGAAGTCGGGGGCAGGGTCCTCCTCCCGGCGCGGTGGCACCCACACAGCGGCCGACACCGGGCCGCCTGTGCCGGCGACGGTCAGCACCTCGTCCATCCCCCTGCCGCCGGCCAACCTGGCGGCGAAGAAGGTCGCCAGCAGGCCGGGCCGGCGATCTGCATCCTCGAAGAGGAACGACAGCACCGGATCGTGCGCGAACGCCGTGGCCAGGGTGGCGACCACGTCGGGCACCTCGGCGACGGTGGCCCGACGGACAGCGGGTGCCGGTGTGGCACTCACGACTTGAGGAGGAAGGCGGACTCAGCCTCCCCCAGAAACAGGGCCACCTCGTCGGCCAGGTCGGCGTGGCCGGCGAGCCCGTCGCCGTCTCCGACCAGCTCGATCGCCACCTCCCTGGCCGCCTCGACCCATTCGCGGTCCCGGCGCAACGAAGCCAGCCTCAGGTCGTTGCGACCCTTCTGACGCTCGCCCATGATCGTGCCCTCCCCTCTCAGATCCAGGTCGACCTCGGCGAGCTCGAACCCGTCGGTCGTGCGAACCAGCGCCTTCAGCCGCTCCTCGGCCTCAGCGGTGGGCGCGTCACCCACCAGGAGGCAACGGCTGGCCACCTCTCCCCGACCCACCCGACCGCGCAGCTGGTGGAGTTGTGCGATGCCGAACCGGGCTGCGTCGAGCACGACCATGATCGTGGCGTTGGGAACATCGACACCCACCTCGATGACCGTCGTGGCAACCATCACGTCGATGGCCCCCGACCGGAAGAGCCCCATGGTCTCCTCCTTCTCGGCGTGTCCTACCCGGCCGTGCAGGAGGCCCAGCCGGAGGTCGGCGAGCCCGCCCTGCGACAACTCGGCGTACACCTCCTCGGCCGAACGCACCTCCAGTGCCTCGGACTCGTCTATGAGGGGGCAGACCACGTACGCCTGACGTCCCTCGGCCACCTCGGCCCGGACGGCCGCCCAGACTGCGTCATCGTCGTCGGCCACCCACTCGGTGGTGATCGGCGTCCGACCCGGCGGCAGCTCGTCGAGCACCGACACGTCGAGATCGCCGTAGACGGTCATGGCAGCCGTACGCGGAATGGGTGTGGCGGTCATGACCAGCACGTCGGGCACAGTCCCGTCGCTGTTCTCCGCCCGGAGTGCCGCACGCTGTTCTACTCCGAACTTGTGCTGCTCATCGATGACCACCACACCGAGGGAGCCGAACTCGACCCCCTCCTGGATGAGGGCGTGGGTTCCTATCAGGATGTCGACCCCGCCGGCCACCAGGTCGGCGGCGATGCGACGTCGCTCGGCGGCAGGCGTCCGACCCGTGAGCAGGTCGACCCTGAGCGGCCTGCTTCCAAGCAGCGTCGACGGATCGGCCACGGTCAGGCCGGCGAGAAGGCCTGCGACGCCGATGTGGTGCTGCTCTGCCAGCACACCGGTGGGCGCCATGAACGCCCCCTGGTGACCACCCTGGACAGCCGCCAACAGGGCGCTGACCGCCACCACGGTCTTGCCTGACCCCACGTCGCCCTGGAGCAACCGGTGCATCGGACGGGCCTCGGCCAGGTCGGCTGAGATCGCGGAGATGGTCCGACGCTGGGCAACCGTCAACTCGAACCCGAGGCGCTCATGGAAGGCGGAGACAAGGTCGCCGTCGACCGTGTGGGCGATGCCCCTGGCTGTGCGCTCCAGGTCCACCTTGCGTTGGACCAGCTCGAGTTGGATCCGCAGCAACTCGTCGAACACCAGCCGTCTACGGGCCTCGGCCACCTCCTGCATCGACCCGGGCCTGTGGATACCCCCGTAGGCGGCGGCACGCCCGACCAGGCGGTACCTGTCACGCACGGCTGTCGGCACCGGGTCGGCGAAGCCGCGGACCATCATCACGCGACGCAGCGCCTCGGCGATCAGGGTGTCCATGTCCCAGCTCTGCAGGCCCCCGGCCTCGGACTGCGGGTAGACGGCGACGATGCGACCGGTGCGGTCGCCGACAAGGTCGACTACCGGGTTGGTCATCTGGACATCGCCCCTGAACCGGTCCAGACGGCCGAACACGACCGCCTCGGTTCCCTCGGAGAGTTGACGCTCGCGCCAAGGCTGGTTGAAGAACGTGAGGCGCAGCGTTCCCGTGTCGTCTGCGACCCTCACCTCCACCAACGACCTGCCCCCGCGGGTGCGACGGGCCGACACCCTCTCCACGCGGACGAGCACCATCCCCTCCTCACCCACGGCCAACGCCCCGATGGTGGCCTCCCTTGTCCGGTCCAGGTATCGCCGCGGGTAGTAGGTGAGCAGGTCCAGCACCGACCGCACGTCGACCCTGGACAACGCCTCGGCCTTCCGGTCTCCCACCCCGGCCAGGTCGGAGACCGGTCGCCCGTCTAGTTCACGGAGGGAGATGCCGCCGCCGGCCACGCCGTGCGTCCCCCTATTCGACGCCGACGTAGTAGTGGTAGAGGGGCTGGCCGCCGACGTGGGCCTCGACCTCGAGGTCGGGGTGCTCGGCATCCAGCCACGCCACGATGGCCGAGGTTGTCGCCTCGTCGGCGTCCGCTCCCGCTATCAGGGTGACGAGCTCGTGGTCGCCGTCGACTATCGCCTCGAGCAGGCCCGTGGTCACGGCGAAGAGCGAATCGGCGATGACGCAGACCCTTCCACCGCAGAGACCTAGATGGTCGCCACTGGAGATGTCGCCGACGTCGCTGGTGGCATCACGCACCGCGACCGTCACCTCGCCGGCCACGACGGACGAAGCAGCCGCAGCCATCGCCGACGCGTTCTGCTCGGCGGTCGCACAGGGGTCGTACTGGAGGAGCGAGGCAAACCCCTCGGTGACCCCGCGTGTCGCCACCACCCGGACGGTCTTGGAGGTCTGGCCGTCGACCTGCTCTGCCACCGGGATGATGTTGCCGTTGTTGGGAAGCAGCACGACCTCGTCGGACGGCACCGCCTCGACGGCCGCCAGCAGGTCCGTCGTGGACGGATTCATCGACTGGCCGCCCAGGACGACCCTGCGCACGCCCAGGGACCGGAAGATCTGTCGCACGCCCTCGCCGTTGGCCACGGCCACCACGGCGCAGTCCACGGGGTCGCCGACGTCGTCCTCGTCGTCGGCGAGCCGGTCGCGCACCCACGCCTGCTCCTCGACCTCCTCGTAGAGGTCGGTGACCCGGATGCGGTGCGGTCGGCCCACGGCGATACCGGCCTCGACGGCTGCGCCGATGTCGTCGGTGTGGACGTGGCAGTTCCAGATGCCGTCACCACCCACCACCACGATGGAGTCGCCGAGGGCGTCCCAGGCCTCCTTGAATCCCGGCACCGCCCCGTCGGGGGCGTCCAGGAAGAACATGACCTCGTAGCGGGTGCCGTCCATCGCCGCAGTCGTGCGGCCGCCGGCGCCGGGCCGATCCGACGCCGTCCCGGGCACGTCCGGTGGCTCGGGCAGCGGGCGACCGTCGATCGTGGCCAGCAGGGCGTCGAGCAGCAGCAGGTAGCCGAATCCGCCGGCGTCCACGACGCCGGCGTCGGCGAGCACCTGGAGCAGGTCGGGCGTACGTTCGAGCGCCACCCCTCCGGCCGCTCTGGCGGCCTCGGTGACAGCCAGCAGGTCACCGCCGGTCTCGGCCACGCCCAACGCAGCCATCGACGACTCGCGGACAACCGTCAGGATCGTGCCCTCCACCGGCCGCATAACCGCCGCATAGGCGGCGGTCGAGGCGCCGGCCAGGCCGTCGGCCAGCATGCGTCCGTCGACCGGGGAGCCGGTACCGCCTGCCATCACCTCGACCAGGCCCCTCAGCACCTGGGAGAGGATGACCCCCGAGTTGCCACGTGCACCCATGAGCGAACCGTGGATGACCGCGACCGTCACGGCCGTCAGGTCGGCGTCGGCATCCAACTCGTCCAACTCGGCGACGACGGAATCGACGGTCATCATCATGTTGGTGCCCGTGTCGCCATCGGGCACCGGATACACGTTCAAGGCGTTGAGTGCCTCGCGGTGGCTGCGCAACGCCCGGTCGAAGCCGGCCATCACAGCGCGCAGCGCAGGGGCATCCAGCGAGGTGGTCGTCACGTGTCGGATCGTAGCCATCGGCGTCCCGCCGGCCGTAGAACCCGGCGGTCCGACAGGTATCACGGAGCCCGGGGGTTGGAGACCCGGGGTAGGTGGCCGTACGCTTCGACGGTTCCCTGACCGGTCCAGACGACCGACCAGATGACCGACCAGATGACCAAGGTGTGTGTGATGGCGTCCGTCTGCGACATATGCGGCAAGAAGCCCTGGTTCGGCAAGTCCCTGAGCCACTCCCACAGGCGGACCAACCGCCGCTGGAACCCGAACATCCAGCGCGTACGCTCCGTCGTGGGCAGGACCACGAAGCGGATCGACGTCTGCACCGGCTGCATCAAGGCCGGAAAGGTCACGAAGCCGGCCAGAGCGGCCACCAGCCGGGCCGCCGACTAGCCTCCCCCGGCGCAGCTCCCACCGGTCGAGGCCCCCACAGGAGGCACAGTGCAGGGTGTGATCAAGTCCTATGATCCCGGAACCGGCGACGGCGTCGTGATCCGCGAGGCCGACCTGGCCGAGTTCGACCTGGCCGACGGCGCCCTCGACGGATCGATATTCCGGATGCTCCGCCAGGGCCAGCGGGTCGTCTTCGACCTCGACGCCGAAGGCCGGGCGGCCGGGCTGTCGCTCGGCTCCGAGATCGACATGGGCACACCGGACATCTCCTGACCGCACGCCTGGCGCCGACCGCCGCGTGGCGTGTGTCACTACAGCCACCAAACATCGCCCACGAGGTGGCATCGACCACGTGCGGCGGATACCACTAGGGGCGCATGCAGGCACCTACCGACAATCGGCAACTGATCAACTGGGTCTCCCACTGGGAGGAGATCCTCACCCCCGATCGTGTCCACTGGTGTGACGGATCGACGGCCGAGCACGACAGCCTCGCCGACGCCCTCGTCGAGTCCGGCACCTTCCGGCGGCTGAACGCCGACCTCCGACCCAACAGCTACCTGGCCCTCTCGGATCCGGGCGACGTGGCCCGCGTCGAGGACCGGACCTTCATCTCCACCGAACACCGCGACGACGCCGGTCCCACCAACAACTGGCGCCACCCCGACGAGTTGAAGCCCGACATGCTGGCTCTCTTCCGGGGAGCGATGCGGGGCCGGACCCTGTACGTGGTGCCGTTCTGCATGGGCCCCCTCGGTTCACCCATTGCCCACATCGGCGTCCAGCTGACCGACTCCCCCTACGTCGTGGTGAGCATGCGGACCATGACCCGCATGGGCCAGTCCGTCCTGGAGGTACTCGGCGAAGACGACTTCGTCCCGTGCGTGCACTCGGTCGGTGCCCCCCTCGAGGACGGCGCCGGCGACGTGCCCTGGCCGTGCGACGTCGACAACAAGTGCATCTCCCACTTTCCCGAGACCCGTGAGATCTGGTCGTACGGCTCGGGCTACGGCGGCAACGCCCTGCTCGGCAAGAAGTGCTTCGCCCTGCGCATCGCCTCGACCATGGCCCGGGACGGCGGCTGGATGGCCGAGCACATGCTCATCCTCGGCATCACGCCCCCCGACGGCGAGAAGCACTACATCGCCGCCGCGTTCCCGTCGGCCTGCGGCAAGACCAACATGGCGATGCTCATACCCACCCTGCCGGGTTGGACCGTCGAGACAATCGGTGACGACATCGCCTGGATGAAGTTCGGCGACGACGGCCGCCTCTATGCCATCAACCCCGAGGCCGGCTTCTTCGGAGTGGCCCCCGGCACGTCGGAGCGCACGAACGCCAACGCCATGAAGACCCTGTGGGGCAACTCCATCTTCACGAACGTGGCGACCACACCGGACGGCGACGTCTGGTGGGAGGACATGACGGACGAGCCTCCTGCCCACCTCACCGACTGGCGCGGTGAGGCGTGGACCCCGGGATCAGACACCCCGGCCGCCCATCCCAACGCCCGCTTCACCGCCCCGGCCTCGCAGTGTCCGTCGATGGCCCCCGAATGGGACGACCCGGCAGGCGTGCCGATCTCGGCGATCCTGTTCGGCGGTCGTCGGGCAACGAACGTGCCCCTGGTGACCGAGGCCCGCGACTGGGAACACGGGGTGTTCCTGGGATCCATCATGAGCTCCGAGAAGACCGCTGCGGCCGCAGGGCGCACAGGCCAGGTCCGCTTCGACCCGTTCGCCATGCTCCCCTTCATGGGATACAACGTCGGCGACTACTTCGCCCACTGGCTCAGGATCGGCGAATCCGCGGACCCCGCCAAACTGCCCAGGCTCTACTGGGTGAACTGGTTCCGAAAGGACGACGACGGGAACTACATCTGGCCCGGGTTCGGCGAGAACAGCCGTGTGCTCAAGTGGGTGTCCGAACGCCTGTCTGGTAAAGCCGACGCCACAGAGACGGCCATCGGCCTGGTGCCCACGCTGGACGCCCTTGACCGCGACGGCCTGGACCTGGACGACAGCCAGATGGCCCGGCTGCTCGCCGTCGACGAACTCTCGTGGGAAGCCGAGACCGCCCTGATCGAAGAGCACTACGCCCTGGTCGGCGACCGGCTGCCGCCCGAGTTGCTGGCCCAACTGGTCGACCTTCAGACCCGCCTGGCCGACTGACCGGCCCCGACTGACCGGCCCTATCCGGTCCCGGCCCGCTGCTAGGACGCCACGACGAGCATGGCGCGGATTCCCAGCCCCATCAGGAACAGGCCGGCGAAGCCGTACAGCAGGTACCTGTGTGCCCGCAGGCTCTGGCGGTAGCTGTAGACGATTCCCACGGTGATGAACGCCACGAACCCGTAGAACAGGTGGAACTGCGGCGGATCGATGCCCTGCCCGGCGACCAGGGCCACCCCCACGGTGACCTGGACCACGATGGAGGACTGGACCGCTGCCACGAACCACCAGAGGGACCGCCCGCGCAGCGACGTCACCCGGTGTGCGGCGAGCGCCCACACGCCTGCCAGCCCGTTGCCCACCACCATCACCCAGGCGAAGCCCTCGTGGAACTCGCGCAGTGTGCCCAGGGTGGCGACAGATGAATGGATCACCGGGCCATCATGCCCGTCACCCGACCGGGCGCCTCGGATCGACCCGGAATCCCTGCACAGGAATGCCTGCGCTCAGGAGACGGCGCCCGACTCGCGCAGGGACAGGATCTCCCCCGCGTCGTACCCTGCCAGGGCGAGGACCTCGTCGGTGTGCTGCCCCGGGTGTGCGGGGGGCCGGGAGATCCCACCCGGGGTGCGGCTGAGGCGGGGGGCCGGACCGGGCTGGGTCAGCCCGGCCACCTCCACGAAGGTGCCGCGCTCGACGTTGTGGGGGTGCCGTGCAGCCTCGGCCACGGTGAGCACCGGTGCGTAGCAGACGTCGCTGCCCTCGAGGATCCCGTCCCACTCGTCACGGGTCCTGGTGGCCACGACCGCTGCGACCTTCTGCTTCAGCTCCGGCCAGCGGTCCCGGTCGTACTGGTCGGCGAAGTCGTCGGGATCGAGACCCAGCCTCTGGACCATCTCGGCGTAGAACTGGGGCTCGATCGAACCCAGGGAGATCCACTCGCCGTCGGAGCACTCGTAGACGTCGTAGAAGTGGGCGCCGGTGTCGAGCATGTTGCGGCCCCGACCGGGAACGTGGAGGCCCGTTTCCAACATGCCGTGGAAGAAGCCCATGAGGCTGGCCGCACCGTCGACCATCGCGGCGTCGACGACCTGGCCCATGCCCGACGTCCGGGCCTCGACCAGTGCACACACCATCCCGAAGGCCAGGTACATGCCACCGCCGCCGAAGTCGCCCACCAGGTTCAGCGGCGGCACGGGACCGCCGTCGGCCCGACCGATGTGGCCCAGCACGCCGGCCAGGGCGATGTAGTTGATGTCGTGGCCCGCGGTCATGGCGTACGGGCCGTCCTGGCCCCACCCGGTCATGCGCCCGTAGACGATGGCCGGGTTCCTGGCCAGGCAGTCGTCGGGGCCCACCCCGAGCCGCTCGGCCACACCCGGTCGGAAACCCTCGAAGATCATGTCGGCGCCCTCGACAAGTCTCATGACGACCTCACGGCCCTGCTCCGACTTGAGGTCCACCCCGACGCTGCGCCGACCCCGGTCGTTCACCCTGGGTGGCGGGCTGTCGGGGTCTCCGCCGCGCACGGATGCGGTCCGGTCGACCCGGATCACGTCGGCGCCCATGTCGGCGAGCATCATCCCGCAGAACGGTCCGGGTCCTATGCCAGCCAGCTCCACGACCCGTACGCCGTCAAGTGCTCCCATTGCCGTCTCCCTCCGGAATTCGTCGAACGTCGTGATCTTCGTCCACCCGCCCGGCGTGGACCGAGATGGCCTCGATCAGGTCCGGCCATGCGCCCGGCGGCATGTCGTGGCCCCAGCCCTCGATGAGCACCAGGTCGGCGCCCGGGATCACCTCGGCGGTCCTCTCACCACCGCTCTTCGGCAGGAGCGTGTCGGCCGTGCCGTGCACCACACGGGTGGGGGCGACGATTGTCTGCAGCGCCGCCTCCCGGTCGCCGGCGCCCGCAGCGAGTTGGCGTCGGAACGCATCGGCCGACTGGACCGATCGGGCGGCGTACCCGACGAACGTCATCAGCACATGGTCGTCGTCATGCCACTCCGGACTGGCCCAGAGCCTGCGGTCGGCCAGGTCTTTGGCGGCCCGCTCCGCCGGGTCGTCTGGCGCCGGCGCGACCAACGCGACCATGACCTCGGCCGAAGGCCGCCCGAAGTCGGGATGGCCCGTGTTGGACCCCATTGACACGAGGCTCCGGGTCCTGGTCGGGTGCTCGGCGGCGAAGGTCTGGGCCACCATCCCGCCCAGCGAGAACCCCACGATGTGGGAGTCGTCCACGCCCAGGTGGTCGAGCAGGCCGACCGCGTCCGCTGCCATGTCGGACAGGGTGTAGGTGGCCCCCTCCGGGAGCATCGTCGAGAGGCCACTGTCACGGTGGTCGTAGCGCACCACCCGGAAACCGGCTGCCGCCAGTCCCTCGCAGAAGCCCTCCTCCCAGAGCAGCAGCTGGCTTCCCAGGCCGTGCATGAGCAGGAGGGTCGGGTGGTCCGGTTCGCCGAATGTCTCGTAACAGAGGTCGATACCGCTGGAGAGGGAGGCGACGGGCACGACGCCATCATCCGACACCCGCTTCCGGCGAGCAAGCCGGGCGGGATACCGTCGCCCGTATGACCGGCATCCGTGACCGCACCTTCGCCGAACTCGACACCGCCACCCTCTACGCCGTGCTGCGCCTGCGCTCCGAGGTCTTCGGCGTCGAGCAGGACTGCGTGTACGCCGATCCCGACGGCAGGGACAACGAGCCGGGCACGCGGCACGTCTTTATCGACGACGTCGCCGGAATCGACGGCCCGGCCGCCTACCTGCGGGTGCTCGTCGAACCCGACGGGTGCCACCGCATCGGCCGCGTGGTGACCGGTCCGGCGGCCCGGGGACGGGGCCTGGCGACAGAACTCCTGCGACACGTGCACGGCACAACGCCGGGCCGCCTCGTCCTGGACGCCCAGACGTACCTGGAGGACTGGTACCTGACCCTCGGCTACACGAGGACGGGACCCGACTTCGACGAGGACGGGATCCCCCACTTGCCGATGGAACGCAACGGCTGACCGCCTGCGGCGCGCACGCGGTCGGGCACCTCAGGCCCACCCCAGTTCGTGGAGCCGGTCGTCGTCGATGCCGAAGTGGTGGGCGACCTCGTGGACCACGGTCACGCCTATCTCGTGCCTCAACTCGTCGAGGTCGCCACACATCCCGCAGAGGGCGAGCCGGTACACGGTTATCCGATCGGGCAGCGCCATTCCGCCGCCTCCGTAGTCATCCCGGTCGGTCAGCGGGATTCCGTCGTAGAGGCCCAGCAGGTCGGGGGATTCACCCCAGTCGGCCACCAAAACGGCCACGTTCTGCATGAGCGCGCCGAGCTCGGGCGGCAGGCCGTCGAGGGCCTCGGCGACCAGCGTCTCGAACGCCTCGGTGGTTACGGGCTGCACGACCCGGATGCTAGGGCCCACGGTCATGTCAGGCCCCGGGAGCGGTGTCACCGGCCGTGGCTATGGTGCGGGCCGTGACCGCCCTCCCAGACGACATGCCGCCGACAGACGGGCGCGCCGCCGACTCCCTGCTCGCAGGCCTCAACGAGGCACAGCTCCATGCGGTCACCACCGACGCGCTGCCCCTGGCGATCCACGCAGGGGCGGGGTCCGGGAAGACACGTGTCCTGACCCGCCGCATCGCATGGCGGTCGCTCACCGGCCGCGGCGATCCCCGGAGGGTGCTGGCCCTCACCTTCACACGCAAGGCGGCCGCCGAACTGCGGTCTCGGCTGCGCATCCTGGGGTTGCGCGACGAGGTGGCCGCAGGCACCTTCCACTCGGTCGCGTACTCCCAACTGCGCACATGGTGGCGCGACCGCGACATGCCCGAACCCCGGCTGCTGGACCGCAAGATGGGGTTCGTCACCCCGCTGCTCCCCCGCGACAGGCGCAGCACCGACGCCCTCGACGTGATAGGCGAGATCGAGTGGGCCAAGGCCCGACGCATAAGGCCCGAGACCTACATCGGGGCCGCGGAGGCGGCGGGCCGCACCCCGCCCCTGCAACTGCCCGTCGTGGCCCGGATCTTCGGCGACTACGAGGACGCCAAGGAGAAGGGGAACCTGGTCGACTTCGACGACCTGCTGGACCGTTGCAGACAGGCCCTCACCCGCGACAAGCGCTTCGCCGATGCCCAGCGCTGGCGCTTCCGGCACCTGTACGTGGACGAATTCCAGGATGTCAACCCCCTGCAGTTCGCCCTCCTGAACGCCTGGCTGGACGGCCGGGAGGACCTCTGCGTCGTCGGCGACCCCGACCAGGCCATCTACGGCTGGAACGGCGCCGATGCCGACCACCTGCTCCGGTTCGGCACCCACTTCCGCGACGGCACGATCGTCGACCTCCGACACAACTACCGGAGCACGCCGCAGATCCTGCGCACTGCGGCGGCGGTTCTCGTGGACCGGGACCCGATGGAGGCCGAGAAGCCCAGCGGACCGAAGCCGACCGTCACCGTCCACGCCGACGACCGCGCCGAGGCGACCGCCATCGCCCGGGCCGTACGCGATGCCCGGGGACCCGACCGGCCGTGGTCACACCAGGCGGTGCTGGTGCGCACCAACGCGCAAGCCGAGGTCATAACCAGCGCCATGCGGGAGGCCGGGATCCCGGTTCGGACCCGTGCCGGAAGCGGGTTGCTCGACCGGGCGGACATATCGACCTCGCTGAAGGCGATATCCCGGAGCAGCCGACCGCTCACAACCCACCTCGTCGACCTCTCACCCGACCCCGACGTCCTCGTGCCTGCCACGGGTGGAACCGACGGGGCCGCGTCCGGCAACGGGATCGCGGCGCCACGCGACGCCGAACGCGCTGCCGCGTTCTCGGAGTTGCGGAGGCTGGCCGACGAGTTCCTGGCACTCGACCCCGCCGGCACGGCCACGGGCTTCGTGTCGTGGGCCCGGGCCCAGGCACGCAACGACATCGACTCCGCCGACGATGCCGTCGAGGTGGCCACCTTCCACGCAGCCAAGGGCCTGGAGTGGCCGGTCGTGCACGTGGCGGGACTCGAGCGGGGCCTGGTGCCAATCTCGCACGCACGTGATCCCGGGTCCCTGGCCGAGGAGCGCCGCCTCCTGTACGTGGCGCTGAGCCGGGCCGAGGAGTGGTTGCACTGCACCTGGGCCATGGAGCGGACCTTCGGTACCCGCACGTCGAAGCGCACGGCGTCGCCGTGGCTTGCCGACATCGAGGCCGCCATCCTCGGCCTGGAACGGCCGCTTAGCCGCCGTGACCAGGGCCGACGCGCGCAGGCGGCGCGTTCCCGGACGCGTCGGCCGACGGTGCCCGACGATCCGGCAGTGGCAGCCGTAAAGGCCTGGCGCCTGGCGACGGCGAGGGCGGCCAACGTGCCGGCCTTCGTGGTGTTCACGGACGCGACCCTCGAGGCCCTCCTCGAGATACGGCCGACCAGCCCCGCCGAGTTGCTGGCCGTGCCCGGGATCGGACCAGTCAAGGTCGACCGCTACGGCGATGACATCCTGGAAGTCCTGGCGGGCCTGGGCTGAGCGGGCCGGGACAGAGCCGTCAGCGGCCCTCGAGTTCCCTGACGAGGCGCACGGGCGCCGTCAGCCTCCAGGCCTCCTCGGCCACCCCGGCCACCTCGTCCCAGTCCAGGTCCACGTCCAACCGCATGCCAACCCAGCCCCTCGGGCCCACGTAGGGCGGCACGAAGAAGCGGTCCGGCTCCTGCTCCACCAACTCGGCCTGCACGCCCGGAGCCCCCTTGAACCAGAGCGCCGGTCGGCCGTCCCGAGGGTGGTCGTGGAGGTTGGCGAAGGCGGCCCGGCCCACGACGCCGAACGCCGGCATCCCGTGGTTCAGCCGCTCCTCGACGCCGGGCAGCGCCAGGCAGACCTCGCGCAGCCGCGCCAGCAGCGCATCCTCCGACGGCGCACGGGAGGAATGCGGCACGGCGACCTCAGCCCAGGACGAAGTCGGCCACCACGGGTGCGTGGTCGCTGGGCTTCTCGCCCTTGCGCTCGTTGCGGTCGACCAGCACGAAGTCGAGCGCAGCGGCGGCCGGCTGTGAGGCCAGGATCAGGTCGATTCGCATCCCCTGCTTCTTGTAGAAGGCTCCGCCCCGGTAGTCCCACCAGGAGTGCAGGCCGGGCTGGTCGAAGCGCTCCCGGAACACGTCGACGAGGCCCAAGCCGACCAGCCGGGCGATGGCGTCGCGCTCGGCCGGGGTGACGTGGGTGGCCCCTTCGTAGGCAGCCGGGCTCCACACGTCACGGTCGTCGGGCGCCACGTTGAAGTCGCCCACCACGACGATCCGGTCGGATGCCGGGTCGGTGTTGGCGACCAGGTCGTCGTGCAGTCGGCCCAGCCAGTCCAGCTTGTAGCGGTAGTGGTCGTGGTCGACCTCACGCCCGTTGGGCACGTAGCACGAGGCGACACGCACGCCGTCGCAGGTGGCCCAGAGGATCCGGGCGTCCGGGTCGGGGTCGCTGCGCCCGTCGGCGAAGCCGAGGCGGACGTCGTCGAGGCCCACCCGGGAGATGACCGCCACGCCGTTCCAGCGGCCCTCGCCGTGGTGCGCCGACTCGTACCCGAGCGCCTCGAAGGCGGGATGGGGGAACGCCTCGTCGGTCATCTTGGTCTCCTGGAGGCACAGCACGTCCGGCTGCACCGCCCGTATCCAGGACTCGACCCGCTCCAGGCGGGCCTTCAGGGAGTTGACGTTCCAGGTGACGATGCGCATCGCCGCCGAGGGTAGTGCCGTCACGCCGGCGGGCCGTCGCCTCGGGGACCTGTCACCTCAGGGGCAGGCCCAGCACATCCTCCAACTCGGCGATCGCCACGTCGGGGTTGCCCACCTTGATGGTGTGCATGCCCATGGCACGCGCCGGCTTCAGGTTGATTCCGAGGTCGTCGAGGAACACGCACGCCCCGGGTGCCACTCCCAGGCGCTCACAGGCCGTCTCGTAGAAGCGCTGCTCTGGCTTGCGGTAGCCGACGACGCTGGACTCCACCACCACGTCGAACAGGGCCGCCACCTCGGCCATCGGACCGTCGCCGTCCTGTTCGGCCATCGGGACGGTGTTGTTGGTGAGCAGCGCCGTCCTGAAGCGGGCGGCGCAACGGCGGAGCGCCTCGACCATGGCCGGCCGCAGGTCACCGTGGAGGGCGTCCAGGATCCGCGTGGCGTCGACGGTGAACCCCAGTTCGGCGGCATCCGCCTCGAAGAGGCTGCAGAACTCGTCGGGCCCCACCTCCCGCCGCTCGAACCGGGCCCAGGCGTTGGTGTCGGGGTCGGTGGCGTTGATGCGCCGGATCGTGTCGGGCGGCAGACCGGCCTCGGCCTCGTACGCGGCGAAGGCATCGAAGGGGCTGGTGAGGATCACCCCACCGAAGTCGAAAAGCACGGCCTCGATCACGGCGCCGATGGTAGGTATCGATCCACCATCAGGCCCATGCGGACCACCGGTATCCTCGGCCACCATGAGTGCCCGGTTCATCTACACGATGCGCAAGGTCGGCCGCTTCCACCCACCTGACCGCGACGTCGTCAAGGACATCACCCTGGCCTTCTACCCGGGCGCC
>DQOF01000145.1 GCA_015658775.1 Acidimicrobiia bacterium
GTTGTTCGGACACGATGGCCACGGGGGCACTGGTCACTGTTGTTTGTGCGCCACGGTCGTGGCGCTGTTCGCAACGTACACGCGCGCCGGTGTCTAGTCACGGCACCTAGGGCGGGCAAGGCAGGGGTTTGGCTGCCGGTTTGGCTGCCGGAACCCCAAAGGTCAACCCATGCAAGTGGGTTGGTTGAACCGGTTGGGGGTTCTGACCTGCACAAACACCTAGCGCGCTTGAAGGGACTCGAACCCCCAACCTTCTGATCCGTAGTCAGATGCTCTATCCAATTGAGCTACAAGCGCAGGCGTCCGAGTGTAGAAGCGGGTTGTGGACAGCCCACCCGGACGTTGGTTGGCGGAGAGGGTGGGATTCGAACCCACGAAGAGCTTTTGGGCCCTTACTCCCTTAGCAGGGGAGCGCCTTCAACCGGACTCGGCCACCTCTCCTCAGCGGAGGGATGCTACCGGCCCACCGGGAGCGTGGGAACGTCGCAGGTACGCTGCCGCACGGAGGGATGGCAGAGCGGACGATTGCGACGGTCTTGAAAACCGTTGAGCCTCACGGCTCCGGGGGTTCGAATCCCCCTCCCTCCGCCAGATCGCAGGCGTCCCGAAAGACAGTGCGGTTCAGTCCGAGATTCGGCTCCTGAGGTCGGACAGCCACTCGTCGGCCGCCTGCGACGCCGCGGACGCGTCGACGCGGATCTCGTTGCCGTCGTGGCCGGCGGCCGGGTACGAACCCAGGAACTTGACCCGGCCGTGCTTCATGTGGAGGTTCCTGAGGCAGTCGGCGACCAACTCGTCGGAGACATGGCCCTCGAGGTCCATGAGGAAGCAGTAGTCGCCGAGACCCTGCTTGGTCGGGCGGGATTCGAGCCGGGTCAGGTTGATGGACCGGGCGGCGAACTCCTGCAGCATTCCGAGCAGGCTGCCCGGCCGGTCGGCTCGCTGGAACACGACGAGCGACGTCTTGTCATGGCCGGTGGGGCCGGGGATAGTGTCACGGGCTACCAGGACGAACCGGGTCTCGTTCTCGGGGTGGTCCTCGATGTCCTCGGACAGGACCTCTAGGTCGTAGACCTCGGCGGCCCGTACCGTGCCTATGGCAGCGGTGTGGCCGTCGTTGTCGTGGGCAGTCTGGCGGGCGGCGTCGGCCGTGGAGTTGGCGGCATGGTGTGCGGCTTCGGGAAGGTGTTCGGCCAGCCAGCCACGGCACTGGGCCGTGGCGTGGGGGAACGACACCACCCGGTCGATGGAGCCCAGCCCGGTTCCGGGCGGTGCCAGCAGGTTCAACTGGACGGGTATCACCACCTCCCGCTGTATCAGCAGGTCGGCTTCGAACGCCAACGTGTCCTGCGTGACGTTGACACTGCCCTCGATGGAGTTCTCTATGGCGGCGAAGCCCAGGTCGGCCTCGGCTGCGCCGACCCGTCGCAGCACCTCGGGGATCGATCCTGCCAACCGGAGGTCCAGGCATGCCAGGTCGGACTGCGTGAGGAGGGCCTGCTCGGTGAAGGTGCCGCTGGGGCCCAGGTAGGCGAGGACACGACGACCCGGGTGTGCGATATCGGTCACGAGAGGTGAGGATAGTGACGTGAACGTCGAGGCCCTGCGTGAATTGCTCGAGGGGGTGACTGCCGGAGCGGTTGAACCCGACGACGCCGTGCGCCGCCTTCCGTTCGCCGATGTGGGGGTTGCACGCGTCGATCACCACCGTGCGCTGCGCCAGGGCCTGCCCGAGGCCGTCTACGGCCCCGGCAAGTCGCCCGGTGACGTTGCCGTGATCGTGGCAGAACTCCTGGAGGGTGGGATCGGGCCGGTCGTGCTCACCAGGGCCGACAAGGCACAGGTGGACGCCGCAATGGCCGTGGACGACACGGCAACCGTCATCGATGGCACGGCCGTTTGGCGTCGGGCCGCAGAACGCTCCGACCGGATGGTGGTCGCCACCGCCGGTACGGCCGATCGGCCGGTCGCCGACGAGTGCGCCGCGGTGCTCTGGGCGCATGGAGTCGACCCGCACCGCCTCCACGACGTCGGCGTGTCCGGCCTGCACCGGCTGCTGGCCGACATCGACGTGCTCCTCGACTGTGACGCCGTCGTGGTGGTGGCCGGGATGGAGGGGGCGCTGGCCAGCGTGGTCGGTGGCCTCACCACCGCACCTGTCGTGGCCGTGCCTACGAGCGTCGGCTACGGCGCGTCCCTGGAGGGGTCACGGCGCTGCTCGGCATGCTCGCCTCGTGCGCATCGGGCCTCTCCGTGGTCGGCATCGACAACGGGTTCGGGGCTGCCTGTGCGGTGATGCGGAGCCTGGGGCCCGCCGCTGGCGGTTCGGGTGCCGGACGATGACGAATCGGCTGGCCTGGTTCCACTGCTTCTCGGGGGTGGCCGGCGACATGGCCCTCGGAGCCCTCCTGGACGCCGGCGCCGACCTGGATGAGGTGCGGAACCTGGTCCAGCGCCTGCCCGTGGGCGGCTGGGAGTTGACCGCAGAACCGGTTCTACGCGGCGGCCTGGCGGGCACCAAGGTGCGGGTCCGCGTCGAGGAGACCACCGTGCACCGCACCGCCGGGCACATCATCGCCATGATCGAAGAGGCCGACCTTCCGGACCGTGTCATGCGACGGGCCCTGGCTGTGTTCGGCGCCCTGGCCGAGGTCGAGGGACGGCTCCA
>DQOF01000125.1 GCA_015658775.1 Acidimicrobiia bacterium
ATTTTGGCTCTGGGCATTGGAGCACCTCGCTCGTATTTCTTAGGTTGTCATGAGTATATGTGTGCGGCAATTAGTTGAAAAGTCTCCATCGCGGGACTCCCTGTCGGTCGGCCGCCGGGCGTGCCCCACCGACCGCTACGGTTCCCGACCGTGAGCCAGCCCCTGCACCGCGCCCTCGGCCTGACTGACACGGAGGCCGATCGGATCGAGGAGATCCTGGGTAGGGCGGCCAACCCCCTGGAGCTCGCCATGTACTCGGTCATGTGGTCCGAGCACTGTTCCTACAAGAGCAGCCGGATCCACCTCAGGCGCCTTCCCACCGAGGCACCGTGGGTTCTGGTGGGTCCCGGTGAGAACGCCGGCGTCGTGGATGTGGGCGACGGGATTGCCGCCGCCATCCGGATCGAGTCGCACAACCACCCCTCGGCAATCGAGCCCTACCAGGGCGCCGCCACGGGGGTGGGCGGCATCCTGCGGGACATCTTCGCCATGGGTGCTCGGCCGATCGCCCTGATGGACCCGCTCAGGTTCGGGCCGTTGGACGATCCCCGCAGCCGCTGGATCGCCGAGGGGGTGGTGTCGGGCGTGTCGGGGTACGGCAACGCCGTCGGCGTGCCGACCGTCGGAGGCGAGGTCGTGTTCGACGAGACCTACCGTGGCAATCCGCTGGTCAACGTCCTCTGCCTGGGCGTGCTGCCGACCGAGCGCCTGGTGCTGGGACAGGCCTCGGGCGTGGGGAACCTGGCGGTCCTGCTGGGGTCCAGCACCGGCCGCGACGGCATCGGTGGGGTGAGCGTGCTGGCGTCGGCCGGCTTCACCGAGGACGGCGACGGGGACAAGCGACCCAGTGTCCAGGTGGGCGACCCCTTCGAGGAGAAGCGCCTCATAGAGGCGTGCCTGCAACTCCTGGACGAGGGGCTGGTCGTCGGGATACAGGACCTGGGCGGCGCAGGGCTGACCTGCGCCACGAGCGAGACGGCCTCCCGTGGCGGCGTCGGGATGGACGTCGACGTGTCGGCGGTACCGAGGCGTGAGCCGGGCATGGAGCCCCACGAGGTGATGACCAGCGAGTCCCAGGAGCGCATGCTCGCCATAGTGGAACCCGGCAGCCTGGAACGGGTACTTCATATCTGTGGGAGGTGGGAGGTGAGGGTCGCGGTGGTCGGCCGGGTCACCGAGGGCGACTCCCTGCGCATCCTGGACGGCTTCGACGGCGAGGTGCTTGCCGAGGTTCCTGTGTCGTCACTCCACGACGAGGCACCTCTCTACGACCGGCCCAGCCGGGCACCGGCTGAGCCCCTCGGGCCGTCGGCGGAGGATCTTGGTCCGCCCGTCGACCCGGGCGCTGACCTGCTCGACCTGCTCACCGACCCGGCCTGGGTGTACCGGCAGTACGACCACCAGCTGTTCCTGAACACCGTCGTGGGCCCGGGCGACGACGCAACCGTGTTGCGGTTGAAGCACCCCACCACGGGAGTCGACACCGGACGTGGCCTGGCCCTCACCACCGACGGCAACCACCGTTGGTGCGCCGTCGATCCCCGACGGGGAACGGCGCTGGTGGTTGCGGAGGCGGTCCTGAACCTGGCGTGTGTCGGTGCCCGACCACTGGCGGTCGTGAACTGCCTCAACTTCGGCAACCCCGAGCACCCCGAGGTGATGTGGCAGCTGTCCGAGACCGTCGACGGCATGACCGAGGCCTGCCTTGCGTTCGGCGTGCCGGTCATCGGCGGCAACGTGAGCCTCTACAACGAGTCGGCGGGCACCGACATCGCGCCGACCCCGGTGATCGGCCTGCTCGGCCTCGTCGACCGGCTGGAGACCCGCCCACCCGGCGCGACCCTGGTCGACGGGCACCGCCTGGTGCTCATCGGCCCCGATGAGGTCGGCCTGGGCGGTTCTCTGTGGGGGTCCGCCCACGGTGCCCCCGGTGGCCTGCTGCCCGAGCTGGACATGGAGATGCACGTCGACGTGGCAGACCTGGTGCGGGGTCTCGTAGTCGACGGGCTGGTAGACGGCGTCCACGATGTGTCCTCCGGCGGCCTCGGGGTGGCGCTGGCCGAGATGGCCTCCCGGTCAGGGATCGGGGTGCACGTAGCGCGGGTGTCCGACCACCGCGCTCTGTTCGGTGAGGGCCCCAGCCGTGTCGTCGTGGCGGTCGACCCCGAGCGGCTCACAGAGGTGCTCGAGCGTGCCGGGCAGACAGGCGTGCCCGCCACCCGTCTGGGGCTGGCGACCGGCGACCGCGTGGTCGTGAAGGGACTCCTGGACCTCCCCCTCGGCGATGTAGAGGCGGCCTTCAGGGACCGCCTGCCCGAGGCCCTCGGCTCGGGCACGGTCAACCGGTAGGCCTCTGGCCGGTGGGACCGGCCGGCCCGGGTCGTGCCGGTAGGCTTCGCCAAGTGTCGAGCAGCCTCGAGGTTCCCGCACCGACCGGCCTTGACCCCTTCGAACACCCGTCGGCCGACGACGACACCCCGAGGGAGGCCTGCGGCGTCTTCGGCATCTACGCCCCGGGCCAGCCGGTGGCCCACCTCACCTATCTGGGCCTCTACGCGTTGCAGCACCGCGGCCAGGAGTCCGCCGGAATGGCCGTCAGCGACGGTGAGACGCTGACCGTCGTCAAGGACATGGGCCTGGTGTCCAATGCATTCGACGATCGCACCCTGGCGGCGCTCACCGGTGACCTGGCGATCGGCCAGACCCGCTACTCGACAACGGGGTCCAGCACCTGGCGCAACGCCCAGCCGGTGTATCGGGGGGTCGACCACGTCGAGTTCGCCCTCGGCCACAACGGCAACCTGATCAACACCGAAGAGCTGGCGGCGGCCGCGGGGATGCTGCCTGGGACCGTCACCACCGACAGTGACCTGGTGGCCGAGTTGCTGGCCGCGGAGCTGCTGGAGACCCCCGACCTGGACCCCGACGAGGCGTTCGACGCTGCGCTGACCGCCGTCCTGCCCACCCTCAAGGGTGCCTTCTCGCTGGTCATCGCCGACCGGGACCGCATCATCGGCGTGCGCGATCCCAACGGGTTTAGGCCGCTCTGCCTGGGTCGCCTCGACGGCGGCTGGGTGTTGGCCTCCGAGACACCGGCGCTCGACGTCATCGGAGCCCACCTGGTTCGTGAGCTGGAACCGGGCGAGGTCATCGTGATAGACGGGTCCGGGCACAGGTCGCTGCACCCGTTCGCCCCCGACGCGGTCGACCCCAATCTCTGCCTGTTCGAGTTCGTCTACTTCGCCCGCCCCGACGCCCTGCTCTACGGCCAGAGCGTCCACCATGCCCGGGTCCGGATGGGTGAGGCGCTGGCAGAGCAGGCGCCGGTCGAGGCCGACATGGTCATGGGCGTGCCCGAGTCGGGGATGCCCGCCGCCGAGGGTTTTTCACGGGCCTCGGGGATTCCATACGGCCAGGGGCTGGTGAAGAACCGCTACATCGGCCGGACCTTCATAGCCCCCACGCAGGCGCTGCGGGCTGCGGCGGTGCGCATGAAGCTGAACCCGCTGCGCGACAGCATCGATGGTCAGCGGGTCGTAGTGGTCGACGACTCGATAGTGAGGGGTACCACCACCAGGGCGATGGTGAGGATGCTCCGCGACGCCGGCGCCGAAGAGGTGCACATGAGGGTGTCGTCGCCGCCGTATCGCTGGCCCTGCTTCTACGGCATGGACACCGGCATCAGGGGAGAGCTGCTGGCGGCGAACCTGACTGTAGACGAGATACGCGAGTACCTGGACGTCGACAGCCTCTCCTACCTGACGCTCGACCGTCTCCTGGACTCCACGGGGGCCGCGGGGGCGGGGTTCTGCAGCGCCTGCATCACCGGTGACTATCCCGTGGAGATCCCGGTGAACCTCTCGAAGCAGCTTCTCGAGCCCGGCGGCAGGCTCGATCAGCCGGAGTGGGCCATGCCGACACCGGCTACCGATGCCGGGTCAACCCTGCCCACCGAGGAGGCTGCCCGGCTGTTCGGGCGGAACTGATGGGGGAGGGCTACCGGGCGGCCGGAGTCGACATCGACGCAGGCACGGAGGCGGTCCGCCGTATCTCACCGTTGGTGCGTGCTACCTACCGACCCGAGGTGATCGGCGACATCGGTGGGTTCGGAGGGCTGTTCGACCTGGGCCGGTCGGGTTTCGACGACCCGCTGCTGGTGTCGGCCACCGACGGAGTGGGGACCAAGGCTGAGATAGCCCGACAGACGGGTCGCCTCGATTCGATCGGCCGCGACCTTGTGGCGATGTGCGTGGACGACCTGGTGTGCGTCGGTGCTGAGCCGCTGTTCTTCTTGGACTACCTGGCGGTGGGCCGGTTGAGTCCGGCGATGGTGGAACGGCTGGTGTCCGGTATCGCCGCCGGTTGTTCCGAGGCCGGGTGCGCCCTGATCGGCGGTGAGATGGCAGAACATCCCGGCGTGATGGAGGCCGACCGGTTCGACCTCGTCGGGTTCGCTGTCGGAGCGGTCGAACGCGACAAGGTACTCGACGGGTCGGCGGTCGAGGCCGGGGACGTCCTGGTCGGCCTGGAGTCGCCGAACCTGCGGGCCAACGGCTTCTCCCTCGTCCGGCGACTGGTGTCCGAAGTGGCGGGTCGGGTCCTCGACGAGCCTGCCTGGGACGGCTCAGGGACCAGCCTGGCCGACGAGTTGCTGGCACCGAGCGTGCTCTACGCCCCCGCGGTGCTGGCAGCCCTGGCCGTCCACGAGGTCCATGCAGTGGCCCACATCACCGGCGGCGGTCTGCCCGGGAACCTCCCCCGGGTGCTCGGCGACGGTGTGGATGCGGTGGTCGACACGGCGAGGTGGGAGGTTCCGAGGATCTTCCGGGAGTTGCAGCACATGGGTGGGGTCACGGACGAGGAGATGTCACGGGTGTTCAACATGGGCATCGGGATGGTGTTGGCCGTACCGGACGCTGAGGCCCACGGGGTGGTCGCGCTGCTGGTCGACAACGGCCGGCCCGCCCGGGTCATCGGTGAGTTGGTAGCGGGCTCCGGCGTCGTCCACCTGCGTCGCTAGGGTCGCCGCCATGAGCGACAGTCGGGCGGCCCTGATCGACCACCTTCTGGAGTTCTCGATCCGGACCGGCGACTTCACCCTCAAGTCGGGTCGGCGCAGCACCTGGTTCTGTGACGCCAAGCAGACCGCCTGTCGAGCCGAGGGCATCCTGCTGATCGCCGAGGCCGCACTCGGGGTCATCCCCGAGGACGCCACGGCCATCGGCGGCCTGGCGGCCGGTGCCGACCCGGTTGCGTTCGGGATCGCCGCAGTAGCCGCCATGCGGGGACGCAACCTCCGTTCGTTCAGCATCCGCAAGGACTCCAAGGACCATGGGGTCGAGGGTCGGCTGGCCGGTGCACTCCAGCCGGGCGATCGGGTGGTCATCTGCGAGGACACCGTCACACGTGGAACCTCGCCCATGGAGGCAGCCGGGGTGGTGCGTGACCTGGGGGCCGCGCCGGTGCTGATCCTGCCCGTGGTGGATCGGGGCGGGACCTGCGGCGCCGTGGCCGAGGCTGCCGGGATCCCCTTCGTCGCCCTTGTGACCGCCCCGGACCTGGGCTTCCCCTACGAGGGGCCCTGACTCGGGCCGCCGAAGCGTCGGCTGCTGAAACGCCGGCCGCGGGCAACCCGTAGGCTCAGCGACCATGCCATTCCTCTCCACCGCGGCGCATTCGATGAACCTGAAGGTGGCGCTGGACAACGTGCCGAACACCCTCGGCCGCCTGGCGACCGCCATCGGTTCGGTGGGGGCGAACATCGTGTCCATGGGCGGCTTCGACGTCAGGGGCGACCTGCTGATCGACGACATCGTCGTCAACTGCCGAGACGAGCCCCACGCGCAGGCGGTGCTGGCCGCGGTCGAGGCGTTGGAAGGGGTCAGGGTCATCTCATGGTTCGACCGCACCTTCGAGATGCACGAGGGAGGCAAGATCGAGGTCCTGCCCCTGGTGCCGGTGAGCGATTCACACGACCTGTCAATGGCGTACACGCCGGGAGTGGCCCGTATCTGCATGGCCATCCACGACGAGCCGGCCAGGGTCCACGACCTGACCATCAAGAAGAACACCGTGGCCATCGTCACCGACGGCACGGCCGTCCTGGGCCTCGGAGACATAGGCCCTGAGGCGGCGCTTCCGGTCATGGAGGGAAAGGCCCTGTTGTTCAAGGAATTCGGTGGGGTGGACGCCTTCCCGATCTGCCTGGACGTCGATGGTGCCGCCCAGCTCGTCGAGGCGGTCATAGCGCTGGCACCCACGTTCGGTGGCATCAACCTGGAGGACATAGCGGCGCCGGCCGCCTTCGAGGTGGAGGAGGCGCTGAAGGAGGCGCTGGACATACCGGTCTTCCACGACGACCAGCACGGCACGGCCGTCGTCGTCATGGCGGCGCTGTGGAACGCGTTGAAGCTGACAGGTCGCGACATCGGGGACATCTCTGTCGTGATCGCGGGCATGGGCGCAGCCGGGATGGCGGTCGGGAAGATCCTCCGCAACGCCGGCGTCGTCGAGATCATCGGCGTCGACCGGGCCGGCGCCGTGTATTCAGGACGCGACGGGCTCAACTTCGCCAAGGAGTGGTTCGCCGACCACACGAACCCGGATCGCCGGATGGGCAGCCTCCAGGACGTGTTGCGGGGTTCCGACGTGTTCGTGGGCGTCAGCGGCCCCGGACTGATAGACGCCGCCGACCTGCGGACCATGGCTCCGGATCCCATCGTGTTCGCGATGGCCAACCCCGAGCCCGAGATCCGCCCCGAGGAGGCCGACGGCCTCGCAGCGGTGATGGCGACGGGACGCAGCGACTACCCGAACCAGATCAACAACGTGTTGGCCTTCCCGGGCATCTTCCGTGGGGCGTTCGACGCCGGGGCCACCGACATCACCGAGAACATGAAGATCGCCGCAGCACTGGCAATCGCCGCCTCGGTTTCCGACGACGACCTGAGGGCCGACCTCGTCGTGCCATCGGTGTTCGACAAGTCGGTTCCCCACAGGGTGGCCGAGGCCGTTGCCGCCGCCGCGGTCGAAGACGGGGTGTGTCGGTCCTGACGGTGCGCGCCGTCACCTTCGACCTCTGGAACACGCTGCTGGTCAGCGCACCGGGTGCCGTCGAGGTCCGGAGCCGGTTCTGGCGCCAGGTGATCCGCGATCGCGGACTGGACATCGACGACGACCTCCTCCACGCCACCCTGTCGATGCTCCCCGCCCGCTTCGACGACGAGTGGAGGGCCGGCCGCCAGTACGGACCCACCCGCGCCCTCGAGGAGTGCTTCGCCGCCTTCGGCGACCGCGCGGCGTCGGCTGACCGGGATGTGCTGGAAGTGGCGTTCGATGCTGCGTCGTACGAGTTGGCGGTGGCGCCGGTCGACGACGCGGCGGCCGTCCTGACCATCGTGGCGGATGCCGGCCTCGTCGTCGGCATCATCTCGGACACCAGCCTCGCCACCGGTCGTCACCTCAGGACCTACCTGGACCGACACGACATCCTCCGGCACGTCACCTCCGCTGCCTTCTCGGACGAGGTGGGCGTCTACAAGCCCGATCCCGCGATCTTCGAGGCTGCGATGGCCGGCCTCGACATCGATGATCCGTCGACCGTGGTGCACGTCGGCGACCTGAGGCGGACCGACGTGGCGGGCGCACGGGCGCTCGGCATGGCCACAGTCAGGTTCCGCGGCGTGGTCGACGACGACGGGCCCGGCGACGAGGCCGACCATGTCATCGGGCGGCTGGCCGACCTACCCGGCCGCCTGGGCCTGGGCTGAGGTAGGCCGGGCCGACCGGACAGGCGCCGGCGCCGGTGAGGGTCGGGACATGGGTGGCGACCTACCGTCTTGAAGGGGTTCCGACATCCGCCATCGAGGAGAAGCCCGGTGAAGGTCCTGTGGTTCCACCTGATGCCGTATCCGGATCTTCCGGACGACTTCAACACGGAACACCGGTCGGTGTGGGTCGACATCGACCCGGGCCTGTTCGACCCGGAGGTGGGCCACCGCGCCTACCACGAGTATCTCGACGAGTTGGAGCACGCCGACCGGTGTGGCTTCGACGGCATCTGCGTCAACGAGCACCATGCCAACGCCTACGGCCTCATGCCGAGCCCGAACCTCATGGCCTCGGTCCTGGCCCGTTCGACCGACGATGCGGCGATCGTCGTCATGGGCGACTCGCTGGCTCTCTACAACCCACCGATCCGGGTCGCCGAGGAGATCGCCATGCTCGACTGCCTGTCGGGTGGCAGGGTCATCGCCGGGTTCCCGGTCGGCACGCCCATGGACACCTGCTTCGCATACGGCATGAACCCACTGACCCTCCGCGAGCGCTACCACGAGGCCCACGACCTCATCGTGCGGGCCTGGACGAGCGACGAGCCGTTCGCCTTCGACGGCACCTACACCAGGTTGCGCTATGTCAACCCGTGGCCCAGGCCCGTCCAGGTCCCGCACCCGCCCATCTGGATCCCCGGCGGCGGGTCGGTCGAGACCTGGGAGTGGTGCGCTGACATGGACTACGTGTACTCGTACCTCTCCTACTTCGGGTACAAGGCCGGCAAGGGCACGATGGACGGGTTCTGGAGGCGCATGGCCGATCTGGGCCATGAGCCCAATCCCTTCCAGGCCGGGTTCATCCAGTTCGTGGGTGTCGCCGATTCCGAGGTCGAGGCACGTCGCATCTACCGGGCCCCGGCCGAGTACTTTTTCAACCGGTGTCTGCACCTCTACCCGGGCTTCGCCGACCCGCCCGGCTATCGCAGCGAGGCGACGGTCCGGGCAGGTGTGGAGGGAATGATAAAGCAGGCGGCCGACCGGGCGGCCGACCGGTCGCCAGGGCCGGCTGGAAGGTCCCGCGCCGGGTTCCACAGCACCCTGACCTTCGACGAGATGGTCGAGAAGGGCTATGTGGTGATCGGATCGCCCACCTCGGTGGCCGAGCAGCTCACCGAGGTGGCGATCAGCCTCAACGTGGGGAATCTCATGTTGCTGCTGCAGTTCGGGAACATGGACAGGGACCTGACCATGTTCAACACCGAGTTGTTCGCCGACAAGGTGATGCCCGAGATCCACGGGCTGTTCGAGGACCAGTGGGAGCACCGATGGTGGCCCGACCCGCTCCCCACAGTTGACCGTCGCCGGACTGGCCGGCCGCCGGGCGTCCGATGAGCACCGTCGACGGCGTGCGGCGCCGTGAGGTCTCCACCGGCCGGGGCCCGGTCACTGTGTTCGAGATGGGCGAGGGGCCGGTGCTCGGGTGCCTGCACGGCATGGCCGGCTTCGTCGAGGGGTCGGCACTGCTGCACGACCTTGCCACCACCCACAGGGTGATTGCCCCGTGCCTGCCCGGGTTCGGCCACACCCCGCCCGATCCGACGCTGCGAACCGTCCACGACTGGGTGGTCGCGCTCTCCGAGATCGCCGATGCCACAGGCATCGTCGGCGCACCGTGGCTGGCCTCGTCGACTTCGGCGATGTTGGCCCTGGAACTGGCTGTCGTGCGACCCGAGGCGTTCTCCAGCCTCGTCGCAGTGGCGCCGACCGGTCTCTGGGATCCTGCCGATCCAGGCGTAGACCTCTACGCGGTGCCGTCGAGGGACCAGGCGGCCCTGCTCGTGAACGATCTCGACCTGCTGGGTGCCTTCGCCGCCGATCCCGAAGGCCTCGACGGCGACGAGCTGATCGAGCTCGGGGTCGGTCGCTACGTGTGCCGTCGGACCGCCGCATCGCTGGTGTGGCCCCTGCCCGACCACGGGCTGGCCGACCGCCTCCGTCGGGTCACGGCGCCGGTGACCTTGGTGTGGGGTGCCGACGACGTGGTGGTTCCGCCCGGCTATGCGGGCCGGTTCGCCGACCTGCTGCCGGCCGGGGTGGTGCTCTCCCCGATCGCCGGCGCAGCCCATCTCGCCGAGTTGGACGCGCCGGGCGCGGTATCAGACATCGTCAGGACCTGCACAGGTAACTGATGCGCGACGGGAAACGGGGAAGTAGATGGTGACGACGAGGATCTGTGGACGGCTGGGCTGCACCAGCCCCGTGTTCGGCTTCAGTTGGTGGGAGCCCGACGTGGCCATCGCCGTGTCCCGGGCCGGCGGGGTGGGTGTCTGGGGGTGCACACGTCGGACACCCGACGAGATCGAGATGGGCCTCACCCGCATGAAGGACGAGTTGGGCGACCTTCCCTGGGGTGTCGACCTGGTGATACCGAGCGGCATGCCCGACACGGACGACCGGGCTGCTATAGAGGCCGAGCTTCCCGAGGAGCACGTGGCCTTCGTCGCCTCTCTGAGGGAGAAGTACGGCGTGCCCAACGACGGGCTGCCCGGCTACCGGTCCCGGTTCGTCCGCAGCGAGGAGACCGCCCGGGAGCAACTCGACGTGGTCATGGACCACCGGATCCCGCTCCTAGCGCTCGGGATCGGCTCCCCTGCCTGGGCGGTCGAGCAGGCCCACGAGCGTGGTTCGCTGATCGTGAGCCTCGTGGGTCGCCCCGCCCACGCCGAGTCGGCCATCCGCGCCGGCGCCGACGTGCTCGTCGCACAGGGCACCGATGCGGGCGGTCACACCGGGCCGATCGGCACCTTCTCGCTGGTGCCCCAGGTGGTTGACATCGCAGGAGGTCGCCCGGTGCTGGCCGCGGGCGGCGTCGCCACCGGCAGGCACCTTGCCGCGGCGCTGGCACTCGGCGCCGACGGGGTGTGGATGGGCACGGCGTTCCTGGGCTCGGTCGAGGCGGCACCGGGGCGGGTGCTGCTCTCGAAGTTGATCGCCGCCGGGTCGTCGGACACCGTGGTCAGCCGGTCGGTCAGCGGCAAGACCCTGCGAATGCTGCGCTCGGCGTGGAGCGACGAGTGGGCGGCCGCCGACGCTCCCGAGCCGCTCAAGATGCCCTACCAGGACATCCTGATCGGCGACATGCTCGGCCAGATCCTCCGCCACGAGGTCGAGCCGCTGGTCCACGAAGGTGCAGGACAGGGCGTCGTCCACCTGACGGTGCAGGAACCTGTGGCGGACATCATGGAGCGGCTGGTGC
>DQOF01000157.1 GCA_015658775.1 Acidimicrobiia bacterium
GGATATTTGGAACGGGAGCACTAGCAGTGGGGGACTAGGCAGCCACACCGGCAGCCAAAGGGGTGACCCACGGGGGCACAGCAAGACACAGACCGGTCGTAGAATGGGCTGTTCAGAGCACAAATAACCTAACTGGAGATCCCCGTGGCCTTACCTACGGATCAGAAGGTTGGGGGTTCGAGTCCCTTCAAGCGCGCTAGGTGTTTGTGCAGGTCAGAACCCCCGACTGGTTCGATGGCATCATCTCAGGGGAGGTGACCACCCGAAGTGTGCCAGCCCGAAAGGACCGGCAGTTCTGATCAGGGCCGGGACCAGACCAGTAGGCACGCGGGATGGCCCACGACCTCGGTGCCATCGAGTTCGCCGGAGTGGACTCGCCTCAACCGGCCACGGCCTCCAGGGCGTCCGACACGACTCCCACACCCCGGTCGTTCTGCACCGAGACCCGCATCCGGTAGCTGCTGCCCGCGGTCAGCCCGGTGACCGTCCCCGACGTGGTCGACGCCCCGGCCGTGAACATCGTCCAGGTGGCACCGCCGTCGTCCGAGATCTCCACCAGGACCGCCGTTATCGGAGAGCCGCCGTCGGCAGGCAGGGTCCAGCGCAGGGTCAGCCGACCCACCTCGGAGCCTATGGACAGCCCGGTCGCCAGACCCGGAACGGCGGCCGGAGTGCCTGTGTCCGTCGTGCCCGAACCCGAACCGATGGCAGTGACGGCAGCGACCCGGAACGTGTAGGCGGTGCCGTTGACGAGGCCACCGACGGTCACCGCCGTCTCCTCCGACGCACCGTCGTCGACGGTCACCCAGTTGGCCCCACCATCCGCCGAGTATCCCACCACGTAGTCCACGACGGGCGACCCGCCGTCGCCTTCGGGGGCGGTCCACACCAAGCCCACCGACCCGTCACCCGCCGACACGACCAGCCCCGTCGGAGCATCCGGAGCACCGACACGGGCCCCGGACACGGCACTCGACGGACCCTGGCCGATGGCGGTAGCGGCGGCGACCCGGAACGTGTAGGTGGTGCCGTTGACGAGGCCACCGACGGTCATCGCCGTCTCCTCCGACTCCCCGTCGTCGACCGTCGCCCAGTTGGCGCCATCATCCGCCGAGTACCCGACCACGTAGCCCACGACGGGCGACCCGCCGTCGCCTTCGGGGGCGGTCCACACCAGGCCCACCGACCCGTCACCCGCCGACACGACCAGCCCCGTCGGAGCATCCGGAGCTCCGACCGTGACCCGGATCTGCGACGACACCGGCCCCGCGCCGAGGTCGCCGAGTGCGGAGACCCTGAAGGCATGCGACACCCCGTTGGCTAACCCGCCGACGGTGGTCGCCACCGCCGTCGACACACCGTCGTCGGCCACGACCCAGGTGGCGCCGTCGTCGGTCGAGTACTCGACCACATAACCGGTGACAGGGTGGTCCGCTGCTGCGAAGGGCGCTGTCCATGCCAGTTCCACCTGCCCGTCTCCGGCGGTCCCCGAGAATGACGACGGTGCTGCAGGTGGCCCCACAGGCACGGCGGTCACGGTGATCGGGGCCGAACTCCTGCCCAGCGCATCGACCGCTGCCACGTGGAACGTGTAGGAACGGCCGTTGGTGAGGCCCACCACCGTGTGGGAGGGTCCGGACACGCCTGCCGTCTCCTGCCAGGGCGTACCGACGAGACCCTCGATCCACGACGCGTGGCTGCTCACCCGTGTGGCCACGTTGGGGAACGTGGCATCCGCACACGTCCCTGTCAGCCCGAAGGACACGACACCCACGAGCCGTGTCATGCCGAGTTCGGCGACGACCGGACCCCCGCTGTCGCCGGTGCAGGACCCGACCTCGTGCCCGCCGCCGACACAGACCTCGGTCGCCGATGCGAAATCCCGCCAACTGCCGCAGATGTCGACTCCCGGGCCGGCCAGCACCCGGCCGTCGACCGACATGAGGTCGGCGGCGATCGTCTCGCCGTCGAGGGTCGTCGAACCCCAGCCGGCTATAACCACCTCTATCCCCGACGACAGATCAGCTCCGGCCCCGAGCCAGGGAATCCACGATGCCGACAGCGCAGGGACCGGAGCCGAAAACTCCAGCAGGGCGATGTCGTTCCTGACGGTGTCGCGGTCATAGTCGTCGGGCGTGTGGATGGCCACCACGTCGAGTCGGTCGACCAGGACGACCGTGTCCATGTCGATGATGCCGGCCACAACCTCCACGTCCGCAGCGACCAGATCGTCGAGACAGTGTGCGGCGGTGACCACCCAGCGGGGGCTGACGAGGGTGCCGCCGCAGAACTGCGCGTCCGCTGCCGTGGACACGTCGGCGAGGAGGAGCGCCACCGTGTGGGACTGCTCCCCTGCCGGAACCACGGTTCCACCGACGATCAGTGGGCGCCTGCCGGTCGACAGGCCCGCTATCCCGGAGTCCGGACCGGGCCCGTCGAGCCGCTGGGCCTGCGTGCCGGATCCACCCGACGATCCCACGATCGCCCGCTCGTCGTCGAAGTAGACCACCGTGTAGGAGTCGACGTCGTCGTCGATCGGCGCCTCCCATCTGAGCAGCACCTGCCGGTCACCGACGGTCGCCGTCAGCCCGGACGCATCGGCGGAAAGCTGCACCGGCATAGGCGTCACGGTTGCCACGGCCGCCCACGAGCCCGCTCCCACCGCGTTCCGGGCCCTCACACCGGCGTGGTACGCGGTGCCGTTCGCCAGTCCCTCGACCGTGTGTGAACGCTGTGTCACCGAGACCGGGAACTGCGCCCAGTTCTCCGGAACATCGGTGAGTTCGGCCGGCTTCACCCAGACCTCGTAGCCCGTGATCACCGAGCCGCCGTCCGCCGGCACCGTCCATGCCACGTCGATCCGCCCGTCGTCGCCGACAGCCGTGAACCCGCCGAAGGCCAGTGGTGGCAGGCTGGGCCCGATGGCCAGCGCCCAGTCACCGTCGGCCTCGACGGAGATGAACCTGGTTCGCGCAGGCAGCGCCGCCGGGCCGGAGAACACCCCTGTCTCGCTGAAGAGCAGCCTCTCCTCGACGCCGTCGACGCCAAAGGTCCGGACGGTGAAGTCGGCCGGCCCCAGATGCCGCGCACTCAGCAGGAGCCGTGTCACATCGGGCGGCCCGGTCATGAGGATCACATCGCTCTGGGATCCCGTGGCGGGCGTGCCGACCCCGAACGGGGTCCCGGTGACCACGGGCAGGAAGTCGATCGACCACCCACCGTCGGCGACGACGGCCAGTGAGGCGATCCGTTCCGGGACATCGACGACGACGTGGCCGGCGGCTGCACCTGTCCAGTCCACGAGCACCTCGAGTTCGTTGCCAGCCAGGTCCAGGCCTCTGACCCTGAAATCGCCGGTGCCGGTGTGCACGAAGGATGCGATCTGGTGGTCGGCCGGCGGCTGGGCATCGAGGATGACACTGGCGGATCCGGTGCCGGCCCAGACGACCGGCTGCGGCTCCGGAGCCGGCGGCGCGCCGCGCTTCTCCACAACTGTGCCGTTGGCACCTGCGTCGAGGCCCGCGAGGAACGTCAGCAGCGTGGTACCCAGCAACTGCGCCTGTTCACGGCTGATGCAGTAGTGCCCGGCGACCCAGTCCAGCGTGGCCAGGTCCTCACCCGACCATTCGGCGGCGAGGCGGTGCGGGCCGTACGGGTCGATGAGCATTCCGTAGCCGAGGTCGCACTCAGGTGCGACATCGTCGTTGAGGTGCAGGAGGAAGCCGATGACGGACACCCCGGTCCGCTGGAACGCGTCGATGTCGTCGACCTGGAGGTGTTCAGAGGCCCAGACCAGGTCGGACACCGCCGAATCCTCGTAGCCGACACCCACGGAGTCGGCGGCGGCAGGCTGCGCCGAGGCGATTCCCGCCAGCCAGGCCGCCGCCATGACCAGCCCGGCCACAACGACGGGCGACCGGTTGGATGTCACCCGTCCACCGTCCAGACGGTCGACCTGCACATGCCCGAGGTTAGGGCCCGGGGGCCGGGGCCCGTCGCCCGACTCCGTCCTGCTCCATGGTCGGCCGGTGCGGCCCTTGGGCGACACGCCGGTGGTCGACACGCCACCCCTAGGCTCCCTCCCCATGACCTCGGCCGTACCACCGGTCGACCAGGCACTGGTCGACTTCGCAGTGTCGATCGCCCGCGAGGCTGGGGAGTCGACCCTCGAATGGTTCCGCGCGCCCTATCTGGACGTCGAGGACAAGCACGACGGGACCCCTGTGACCGTGGCAGACCGGAACGCCGAACGACTCCTACGAGAACGGATCACCGCCGCCCACCCGGACGACTCGATCGTCGGCGAGGAGGAGGCCGACACAGAAGGCTCCTCGGGTCGCACCTGGATTCTGGATCCCATCGACGGAACAGTGTCGTTCGTCCAGGGTGTGCCCCTGTTCGGCAACCTCGTGGCCCTGGAGGACGAGCACGGCCCGGCCGTCGGGGTGATCAATATGCCCGCCCTGGGTGAGTGCGTCTCGGCGGGCCGGGGGCTCGGCTGTTTCGTGAACGGTGTGCCGACGCGGGTGTCCGATCGCGACAGCCTCGCAGGCGCATGCATCGTGACCAGCGGCGTCGACTACTGGTCGTCTGCAGCGAGGCTCGACGCCCTGCTCGAGCGGGGGGCGATCATCCGCACCTGGGGAGACTCGTACGGCTACGTGCTTGTCGCCACCGGACGGGCCGACGCAATGGTCGACCCCGTCGTCTCCCGATGGGACGTCGCCCCCATGCTGACCATCTTCCCCGAGGCGGGCGGCGTGTTCACCGACTTCGCCGGCCACGTGACCGCCGAGGGCGGTGACGCCGTCGCCACCTGCGCTTCCCTCCACGCAGAGATCCTGGCCGCCGTGGGCCGGTAGGCGTCAGGGCCTCGCCGTCGGAGCGGCCGGCGGCACGCCCAGTGCCCCCTGACAGGTGACGCCGGGTTCGGGCGCCGTCTCCGCGTCGATGAAGGCATCCAGGAACGCCGTCAACCGCGGCACGTCGACCCCGTCCAACTCCAGCCGCCGTCCCCAGGCGGTCGCCACCACAGGAGCCGTCTGCCCGGCGTGGGGTGACAGCAGGGTCTTCGGGCGATCGTCCAGCACCGCACGCAGTTCCAACGCCGCGTCGACACCGAGATCGGGCCGGTAGGTCACCCACACCACGCCGTGTTCGAGGCTGTGGACGGCAGCGCCGTCGACCACCGCGACCGAGTACGCGCCGCAGTTCTGCCAGAACCCCAGGTGGGGGCCGCCGGCGGGAGGCGCGGTCGGGTACTCCTGCCAGTCCTCGACGTGCTCTTTTGAGGTGATGGTCAGGTACTCCACTCCTTCGAGCAGGCCGGTCATGGAAGCGGCGTCGGTGGCCCCGCCCACCCGACCGGTGTCGGTCGAGTGGTTCGTCGCACCGCCGCCACCGCAGGCCGGGGCGACGAGCGACAACAGCAACAGCGCACAAGGCAGTGGCCGCCGGGCGTACTCAGGCAGTCGCATGATCGCCCTTGAAGATCTCGGACCGGAGACCCA
>DQOF01000141.1 GCA_015658775.1 Acidimicrobiia bacterium
CCGAACTGGAACGGTACCTGCGCAACCGAGACGACTGAAGCCCCGTTACGTGGGCTGAGCGACCCGGTCAACCGGTCAGACGACCAGGTTCACGAGCCCCGGTGTGCGGACGATCACCTTCCGGGGCGGGTCGCCGGCAAGGAACCCCTGAACCCTCACCGAGGCCAGCGCCGCCGCTTCGGCTGTCGCCGCGTCTATGTCCACGGGGACCTCGATCCGGTCACGCACCCTGCCGTTGACCTGGACGATCATCGTCACCGTGTCGTCGACCAGCTTGTCGGGGTCGGCTACCGGCCAGGCCACGGTGTGGACGTGCCCGCCCCTGCGCCTCTCCCACAACTCGGCGCAGAGGTGCGGTGCAGCGGGTGCCATGACCATGAGGAGGGTGTCGACGGCCGAATCCAGCGTCGGACCGTGGGGGCCGTCATCGGCCTGCACCCAGCGGTAGAGGGTGTTGGTGAACTCCATGAATCCGGCGACCGCCGTGTTGTAGGACCATCGGTCGTACTCGTCGGTGATGCGGGCGACCAGGCGGTGGGTCTCGCGGTCAATCACCTCGTCGGCGTCCGTGGATACGCCGGTGCGGGCATCGGCCGTCAGCGGTCCGCCCGGCACTGCCAGTCGCCATACCCGGGCCAGGAACTTGGCGCAGCCGTCGATGCCGAAGTCCTCCCAGTCGACGTCCTCCTGGGGCGGCTTCACCTGGAGGTGGGCCAGGCGCAGGGCGTCGGCGCCCTGCCTGTCCAGGATCTCCTCGGGTGCCACCAGGTTGCCCTTGGACTTGGACATCTTGGTGCCGCCGAGACGGATCATGCCCTGTGTGAACAGTCGGCGGAACGGCTCACGCAGCCCGGGGGGTGCCACCCCGAGGTCGGCCAGCGCCTTGGTGAAGAAGCGGGCGTACATGAGGTGCAGGATGGCGTGTTCGACTCCCCCGATGTACTGGTCGACGGGCAGCCACCGGTCTGCCGCCCCGGCGGTGAACGGAGCCCCGTCACTCCAGGGGTCGGCGAAGCGCAGGAAGTACCACGAGGAGTCCACGAAGGTGTCCATCGTGTCGGTCTCCCGGCGGGCCCCTCCCCCGCAGTTCGGACACGTGGTGTTGAGGAATCCCTCGTGGGTCATCAACGGGGACCGGCCCGTCGGCATGAACTCGACGTCGTTGGGGAGGTCTACGGGCAGGTCGTCGAGAGGCACCGGCTGTTCGCCGCAGTCGTCGCAGTAGACGACCGGTATCGGGCATCCCCAGTACCGCTGACGTGAGAGCAGCCAGTCGCGCAGGCGGTACTTGACGGTTCCCCGGCCGAGGCCCTCGGCTTCCAGCCAGGCGATAGCCGCGGCCTTGGCGTCTGCGACCCCGAGGCCGTCCAGGAACGCACTGTTGATAGCGGGGCCCTCCCCCACGTAGGCCTCACCGTCGAAGTCCGGAGGGGGCTGGACGGTCCGCACGATGTCGCAGCCGTGGGCGAGGGCGAAGTCCCAGTCGCGCTGGTCCTGGCCGGGCACCGCCATGATCGCCCCGGTCCCGTAGGTCATGAGGACGTAGTCGGCGAGGAACAGCGGAATGGCCTCGCCGGTGAACGGGTTGACCACCCGGGCGCCCGTCGCCACGCCGCGCTTGTCGAGGCTGCCACCGGTGGAGAGGCGGTCGATCTCGGACCTGCCGGCCACCGAGGAGCGGAAGGCCTCGACCACTCCACGGCGGTCGTCGGTCGTGAGTTCGTCGACCCGTGGGTGCTCGGGCGAGAGGACCGCGAAGGTCATGCCGAACCCCGTATCCGGCCTGGTGGTGTACACGCCCAGCGGTTCAACGTCGGTGCGCGCCATGCCGTCGGCGTCGGCGATCGGCAACCCGAACTCGGCGCCCTCCGAGCGGCCGATCCAGTGGCGTTGCATTATCTTGACCTTCTCGGGCCAGTCCAAGTCGTCCAGGTCGTCCAGGAGTTCCTGGGCGTAGGTCGTGATCCTGTAGAACCACTGCTCCATGTTGCGTCGGTCCACGAGGTCGCCCGAGCGCTCGCAGGTGCCGTCGGGAAGGACCTGTTCGTTGGCCAGCACCGTCTGGCATCCGGGGCACCAGTTGACCGGGGCCTCGCCGCGGTACACGAGTCCCGCCTCGTAGAACCTGAGGAAGATCCACTGGGTCCAGCGGATGTACCCGGGGTCGTGGCTACTGACCATCCGCCGCCAGTCGTAGACGGCGCCGATGCGGCGAAGCGAGGCGGAGAGTGCCTCGATGTTGGCGTCGGTGTTGATGCGGGGATGGGTGCCGGTCTGGATGGCCGCGTTCTCGGCCGGCAGGCCGAAGGAGTCGAAACCTATGGGTGACAGCACGCCGTCGCCGCGCATGGTGCGGTAGCGCACCAGCAGGTCGCCCATCGTGTAGTTGCGGACGTGTCCCATGTGCGCGGGACCGCTCGGGTACGGGTACATGGAGAGCACGTAGAAGGGTGGACGGGGATCGTCGTTGTCGACCTCGTAGGTGCCTTCGTCGCGCCAGTACTGCTGCCAGCGGGCTTCGATCGACTGTGGGTCGTAGAGATCGGACATCGCAGCGAGGCTACCGACGGCCCGGGCCCGCGACCCGGATCGGTGGCCCCGGATCGACCGGAATGGGCGCTTTCGGCCCGGTTGGTGGCCATGACCGCGCTGCTACGCTTGCCGGACCTCGGGGCTATAGCTCAGTTGGGAGAGCGCCTCCATGGCATGGAGGAGGTCGAGGGTTCAATTCCCTCTAGCTCCACGTCTGGCCTCAAAGCAGGACACCTGCAGCGCCACGCAGGTGGCGATCCCGTCGATGGAACGCCCCCTCCCGTGGGACGTTGGTCGCGTACCGACTGATCACACGGTCTCCCACTCAAGGCGAGGACAGTCGGCCCAGAGCCGCTCGAGGTCGTAGAAGGAACGCCTCTCGTCGACGAGCACGTGGACCACGAACCCGCCGTAGTCCATCAGGACCCACTCGTGGATGTCGTTCCCCTCGACGCGGTACGGTTTTGGCCCTCCGGCCGCCGCGACCTGTTCCTCGATGCTGTCCACGATCGCCCGCACCTGCCGCGATGTGGACCCGCCCGTGATGACGAAGATCTCGGTCACCGCCAGGATGTCGCCCACGGCGATGAGCACTGTGTCGTGACCCAACCTGTCGGCGGCCGCAGAGGCTGCCAGGCGGGCACATGCCAGATAGTCGGTCAGCAGGTCGTGCTGGATGCTGGTGGCTGGCGCTTCGGTGTTCACGTGGTGCTGGATGCTAACGGGCCGGGCCGGCGAAGTCGGCACCGATGACCACCGTCAGGTCGGCCACTGGACTGGCCATCTCGTCATGGATCACACCCGCGCCAAGGGCGACGGCCAGCACCGCCGCCGCGTCGGCCATGGTCGGATCGCGGTGGATAACCCTGGTCTGGATCACGTCGAAGTTCCTGAAGTTGCCGACCACGGCGATATCCACACCGGTTGCCAGCACCACCTCCCGTGCGACGACGTCCAGTGCCGGATCGCCGGTGCCGTTCAGGAGTCGGACCGTGGGACGGGCACCCGGCTGTAGCGAGATCGGGAATGGGAACATCTCGTTCTTGAGCCTCTGGATCTCGCCCGGGGCCGCCCTCGTCGAGGAACCGTCGTCCACCCAGGGCGATGCCTCGATCCGGACCGGTCCGGCCGCGACGACAGCCATGATCCTGACGACCTCCAGGTCCAGTGTCGGCAGGTTCACAGCCGGGTCTCCACCCCGCCCGAGGGTGCTCAGCCACGACTCCCAGAACATCACCTGCAACCCCAACCGCCCCATCCCCCCGGCCTCGCCGAACCCGAGCAGGTCCACGATGTCAGCCGCCTCCAGAGACCCGTCGCCTGCGGCGAACCGGACCACCGTCGTGCCATCGGCACCCGTCTGTATCAGGTCCGTTGGCAGGCTGATCGGCAGCGGAGAAACCGGGTCGGCCAGGCTCGACCAGCGGGCCGGCGTCAAGAGCGCCGTACCGGTCACATCAACGTCCAGAAGGGCTGTGACCACACTCCGATCGGCCTCGACCCCTCCGCTACGGTGCCGGTCGGCGA
>DQOF01000151.1 GCA_015658775.1 Acidimicrobiia bacterium
GGTGGTACCCGTCGGCGTCTGCCGGCTGCCTGGTTCTGCTCATCGATCAGGTTTCGAAGTGGTGGGCACTGGGGGCGCTCGACGACGGCAGGATCATCGACCTCGTCTGGACGCTCCGGCTCCGCCTCGTGTTCAACACGGGTGCTGCCTTCAGTCAGGGCGAGGGGTTCGGCCCGGCCATCGCCGTGCTCATCATCCTGGTCATCGTGTTCCTGATCAGGATGGGCGCCCGTACCGCCGACCCAGTCTCGCGCATCGCTGTGGGTGTCGTCGTGGGCGGAGCCGTGGCCAACCTGGTTGACCGTGCCCTGCGCTCCGACGACGGCTTCATGGGTGGTGCGGTGGTCGACTTTGTGGACCTGCAGTGGTGGCCGGTGTTCAATGTCGCCGACTCCGCCGTCGTGGTGGGCTCGATTGTGATCGTATGGGCGGGTAGCCGCCGCGAACGGATCTGAGATGAACGGTGCGACAGAGGTGATCCCGGACGCCCTCGACGGTGAACGCCTGGACCGCGTCGTGGCCCTGATGGCAGAGGTCAGCAGGAGCAGGGCCTGTGCGGCGATCGACGATGGCGGGGTGTCCGTGGACGGTGAGGTGTCCACCCACCGGGCCCGCCGCGTCCGGAGTGGCGAGGAACTGTGGATAGGCGACATCAGCCGGCAGCAGGCGGAGGGCCCGCTTCCCGACCCGACCGTGGTGGTACCGGTGGTCCACGCCGACGATGACGTGGTCGTCGTCGACAAGCCGGCGGGCCTCGTGGTCCATCCCGGGTCCGGCAACGAGACGGGCACGATGCTCAACGGGCTGCTGGCGGCCCATCCGGGGATGCAGGGTGCCGGATCAGCGGTACGGCCCGGGATAGTCCACCGCCTGGATCGGGGCACGTCGGGACTCCTCGTCGTGGCCCTGACCCAGATGGCGTACGACGGCCTGGTGGCCCAGTTGGCCGACCGTTCGATGGGCCGGAGGTACCTGGCGCTCGCCTGGGGTCGGTTCGACGAGCGGGAGGGGGTGGTCGATGCGCCGATCGGCCGTTCGCCGCGGGACCGGACGCGCATGGCTGTGGTGACGGCCGGGCGGGAGGCCCGAACCGGCTACGAGGTCCAGCGGTGGTGGGCGATTCCCGAGGTATCGCTTGTCACCTGTCGGCTGGAGACGGGACGCACACACCAGATCAGGGTGCACATGTCGGCGATCGGACATCCCCTGGTCGGGGACGGCACCTACGGGGGCAGCAGGGCCGGATTGGACCCCGGGAGGCCGTTCCTGCACGCAGAGCATCTGGCATTCGACCACCCGACCACCGGCGAGCGCCTGGCCTTCGATTCCCCGCTGCCCGACGACCTGACGGGCCTGCTGGACGACCTGGGTGATCCGGAGTCCTGAGTCTGAGTGAGTGAGTGTGTCTACGCCACCTCATGCCGGTGGCGTCGACGCCACTCAGGCGTCGGGCCAGGTCGCCTCGCCCCGTGCCATGTTGGCGATGTCCTCGAGGGTGAACGAGTCGAGGTACCTGCGCATGTGGCTGCCTGCGCTCGCCCAGATGGAGAGCAGCACGCACTGGCCCTCGTGGTCGCAGGCACCGTCGGTGTGCGGGTCTGTGAAGTCGCCAGCCACGATCGGGCCGTCGACAGCCGCGACGATCTGGGAAAGCAGGATGCTCGCCGAGTCGCGTGCGAGCACGTACCCGCCACCGACGCCACGTCTGGAGCGCACTATGCCGGCGCCCTTGAGTGCCAACAGGATCTGCTCCAGGTAGGGCTGGGGGAGGCCGGTGTTGTCGGCGATCTCGCGCACCGAGCGGGGGGTCTGCCCGTCGGCATGGAGGGCCAGGGACAGGAGGGCACGGCTGGCGTAGTCGCCCCGGGTCGAAACCTTCATGGCGACCGATCCTAGACCCCGACGCCCGGCTACGGTCGTGCCCCGCATGGACGAACCGGATACGCCGCCGGCGGATGCCCCGACCGCCGCATCCTCGGAGCCGCTCCTGCCCGACTACGAGGGGGCCTGCATCACGCACCTCGTGCCTGCACTCCTCGAGGGTGTCGAAAGGCCTGCGTGGATACCGCCGGCCGTCATGGATGCCGACAGGGTTCTGCTGCTGGTACTGGACGGGCTGGGTTGGCAGCAGCTCCAGGAGCGGCGGGCGCTGGCTCCCGCCCTCGCCTCACTGGCTGGTGGGGCCATAACCACGGTGGCCCCCAGCACGACGGATGCTGCGCTGACGTCCATCTCCACGGGGCGGCCGCCGGGTGAGCACGGGGTCGTCGGCTACCGGATAGCGGTTTCCGACGGTGTCCTGAACGCGCTCAGGTGGTCGACCGGCGACGGAGATGCCCGACGCCGCCACGACCCGGGAGCGTTCCAGCCGTGCGAGCTGTTCGGCTCCCAGCGCCCACCAGTAGTGACCCGGGCCGAGTTCGCGACGTCGGGCTTCACGGCGGCACACCTGGCGGGCACCCGCCTCGTCGGCTACGACGACAGGGCCGGCCTGGTGCGCGGGGTGGTCGAGCAGTTCGACGCAGGGGAGGCGTTCGTGTACGCCTACTGGGATGCGATCGACCGCACGGCCCACGAGTTCGGCCTGGCCGACCGCTACGACGAGGAACTGGCGTCCTGCGACAGGATGCTGGCCGACCTGCTGGACCGCCTCCCGACCGGTACTGGCGTACTTGTGACGGCCGACCACGGCCTGGTCCACGTGGGGGATGAGATGCTCGAGCTGCCGTGGTCGGTCACCTCTCTCATCGACGGCCAGAGCGGCGAGGCCCGCTTCAGGTGGTTGCACGCACGTGCCGGTGCCATGGGAGACTTGGCCGCCGCTGCACATGCGGCATTCGACGAGGTGGCGTGGGTCCGCACCGCAGACGAGGTGATCGGCGCCGGCTGGTTCGGACCCGTCGTCAGTGCAGCAGCGCGGGCCCGCCTCGGCGACGTGGCGGTGGTTGCCAGGGAGGACGTCGGGTTCACCGATCCGGCCGAGGCCATGTCGCTGAAACTGATCGGCAGGCACGGTTCCCTGACCGCCGCCGAGATGCTCGTGCCGGCGGTGGGGGCGGTCGCGTGACCGGGATCGTCCGGCCTAGAGTCGGTCGTGACGGAGCGCGACCGGCAGCACGGCGGTGACACGAATGGAGTCTGAGGAAGCGGTGGAGCCCGAGGTCGTCTCGACCCCCATGCTCGAGCGGCCCGAGGCCGAAGAGGCTGTCGACGAGCAGTCGATCGGGCAGCCGGCGAAGGTCATGCGGGTGGGGACGATGATGCGGACCCTCCTCGAGGAGGTGCGGTCGGCGACCCTCGACGAGGCCAGCCGCGACCGTCTCAAGGAGATCTACGAGACGTCGGTCAGCGAGTTGGGATCGGCGCTGTCGACTGACCTGCGTGAGGAGTTGGCCCGCCTCGCCCTGCCGTTCGACGAGGGTGCCCCGCCCTCTGTCGACGAGTTGAGGATAGCCCAGGCCCAGTTGGTGGGCTGGCTGGAAGGGCTCATCCAGGGCATCCAGGCCACCCTGTTCGCTCAGCAGATGGCCGCCCAACAGCAGTTGGCCGGAATGAGACGGGGCGAGCTGGGGCCCGGGGGCCAGGACTTCGGCGGCCCCGCGTCCGGGGTGCCCGATGCCCGACCCGGGACCTACCTCTGATGCCTCCGGCCCCTCCGACAGCGCAGTGAGGCCGAGGCAGCGTCGCGGCTGCACCACATCGGGGCTGCCGTGAGCGACGAGTTCGCGCACCTCCACGTACACACCGAGTTCTCGATGCTCGACGGTGCGGCGCGGGTGGACGACCTGGTGGCTGCCGCTGTAGCCGACGGGCAGACGGCGCTCGGCATCACCGACCACGGGAACATGTACGGGGTGCTGGACTTCTACAAGGCCTGCCGTGAACAGGGCATCAAGCCGATAATCGGCACCGAGGCCTACATGGCCCACGACACGCGCTTCGAACGGCCGTCCCGGCGCGGACGCGTCGACGACTCCGGCGGCCAGACCGAGGGTGGCCGCAAGCTCATGTACCACCTCACCCTCCTGGCCGAGAACGGCACGGGTTACAGGAACCTGATACAGGTGGCCAGCCGGGCGTTCCTGGAGGGCTACTACTACAAGCCGCGTGTCGACTGGGAGGTCCTCTCGGACCACAGCGAGGGTCTGATAGCCACCACGGGCTGCCTGGGAGGGCATGTGCTGCAGGCGCTCCTCCGCGACAACTACGCCGATGCCCTGGAGAAGGCCGGGAGGTTGCAGGAGATCTTCGGCAGGGACGGCCTGTTCGTAGAGCTCCAGGACCAGGGGATGCCCGAGCAGCACCGGACCAACCCGCAGTTGGTCAAGATCGCCAGGGAGATCGGAGCCCCACTTCTGGCGACCAACGACAGCCACTACACGCACCAGGAGGACGCCGTGACACACGACGCTCTCCTCTGCGTGCAGACGGGGTCCCTCGTGAGCGACCCCGACCGATTCAAGTTCAGCAGCGACCAGCACTACCTGAAGAGCGCCTACGAGATGCGCAGCCTGTTCAGGGACCTGCCCGAGGCCTGCGACAACAGCCTCTGGATCGCCGAGCGATGCGAGGTCCGGATCGAGTTCGGCAACCCCCAGCTACCTGACTTCCCCATACCCGAGGGCTTCGACGACGACGACGCCTACCTGGAGCACCTGGCCTTCGAGGGTGCCCACCGGCGGTGGGGGACGACGCTGCCCGACCCGGTCGTCGAGCGGCTGGCCTTCGAGTTGCGGACCATCCGGGAGATGGGGTTCTCGTCGTACTTCCTGATCACCTGGGACCTGATCCGATACGCCAGGGACCGGGGTATCCGGGTCGGCCCCGGTCGGGGGAGTGCCGCGGGCTGTGCCGTGGCCTACTGCCTGTGGATCACAGACATGGATCCGATCCGCTACGACCTGCTCTTCGAGCGCTTTCTCAACCCGAGCCGCATCTCGATGCCGGACATCGACATGGACTTCGACTCCAGGTACCGCGACGAGATGATCCGGTATGCCGCCGAGAAGTACGGACGCGACCACGTGGCCCAGATAGTGACCTTCTCCCAGATCAAGGCCAGGGCAGCGGTCCGGGACGCTGCCAGGGTCCTCGGCTACCCGTATGCGCTGGGCGACAGGGTCGCAAAGGCGATGCCGCCCCTGATCCTGGGGCGCGATACCCCGCTTGCCGCCTGTCTGGAGGAATCAGAGCAGTTCGCGGACGGCTACAAGATGGCGTCCGACCTGCGGGACATGTACGAGACCGACGCAGATGTCCGAAAGGTCGTCGACGTCGCCAGGGGCCTCGAGGGCCTGCGTCGCCAGGACGGCATCCATGCGGCGGCCGTGGTGATAACCAAGGAGCCGCTCACCGACTACCTGTCCATCCAGCGTAAGCCCGAGTCGGGGCAGGATCCCGACGCGGCTGCTGTGGTCACCCAGTACGAGATGCACGGCGTTGACGACCTGGGCCTCCTCAAGATGGACTTCCTGGGGCTCCGGAACCTCGACGTCATCTCGGACACCCTCGAACTGGTCAGGCGCACCCGGGGGATCGACGTGGACATCGACGACGTGGACCTCGGGGACACCGCCACATACGAGCTGCTCAGCAGGGGTGATTCGATCGGCGTGTTCCAACTCGAGTCCGGTCCGGTGCGGTCGCTGATGCGTTCGTTGGCTCCGAGTTGCTTCGACGACGTGGCCGCCCTGGTGGCGCTGTACCGACCCGGTCCGATGGCGGCCAACATGCACAACGACTACGCCGACCGCAAGAACGGCCGGCAGGCGGTCACGTTCTTCCATCCCGACGCCGAGGAGATCCTGGGCGACACCTACGGCCTGATGATCTACCAGGAGTCGGTCATGCGGGTGGCCCAGAAGTTCGCCGGGTATTCGCTGGCCCAGGCCGACAACCTCCGCAAGGCCTGCGGAAAGAAGATCCGCTCCCTCATGCAACAGGAGCGGGAGGGGTTCGTAGGGGGTTGTGAGGCGACCGGCTACGGCAGCGCCCTGGGCGATGAGCTGTTCGACATCATCGAGCAGTTCGCCGACTACGCCTTCAACAAGAGCCACTCCTACGGCTACGGATACATCGCCTACCAGATCGCCTACCTGAAGGCCCACTACCCCGTCGAGTACATGGCTGCGCTGCTGACCAGCGTCAGGTCGAACCTGGACAAGGCGGGCGTCTACCTGAACGAGTGCCGGGTGCTCGGAATCCAGGTAGGGGTGCCGGACATCAACCTGGCACGCTCCGACTTCCATCCGGTGCCCGACCTGGAGGGCGCCTCGCCCGGCCGGATCATCTTCGGCCTGTCGGCGGTCCGGAACGTGGGAGCGGGGCTGGTCGAGCTGCTGGAGGCGGAGCGCGATGCTGCCGGACCCTTCACCGACTTCTACGACTTCGTGGAACGGTGCAACACGGGCGTGCTGAACAAGCGCACCGTCGAGTCGCTGATCAAGGCCGGCGCCTTCGACAGCCTCGGCCATCCCAGGCAGGGGCTGCTCCACGCCCACGAGCAGATCATCGACCACACCCTGGCCCGGCGCCGGGAACACGACATGGGCGTGATGTCGCTGTTCGGCGAGTCCGAGGGCGGACCCACCTTTGACGAGCGGACCGGGATTCCCGACGTCGAGTTCGACAAGTCCACCAGGCTGGCGTTCGAGAAGGAGATGCTCGGGCTGTACGTCTCCGACCATCCCCTGATGGGCTACGAGGTGGCGCTGAGGCGCCGCACGGACGCCTCCATCAGCGAACTGCTCGAGGCCGAGGACGGGATGATCCGTACCGTGGGCGGCGTCGTGACGGGCCTGTCCAAGAAGTGGACCCGCCGCGGGGACCTCATGGCGGTATTCGTGCTCGAGGACCTCGAGGGCTCGGTGGAGGTGATGGTGTTCCCTCGCACGATGACCGAACACGGGCACAAGCTGACCGATGACGCCATCGTCATCCTGAAGGGACGTCTGGACACCCGCGAGGACGTCCCGAAGCTGGTCTGCATGGAGGTCGAGGTGTTCGAGACCGCGACCATCGGCCTGGCCAGGCCGGTCCGTGTCCGACTTCCGCCGGAGCAGGTCAATGAGGCCACCATCGAGGAGCTCAAGTCGCTGCTGTCAGCCCACCCGGGCGATTCAGAGGTCTTCCTGCATCTCGGGGACAGGCAAGTGCTGCGGCTGCCCGGCGGGTTCATGGTCGATCCCGCCGGCGGTCTGGTGGCCGAGATCAGGGTCCTGCTGGGAGCGGACTCGGTGCTCGCCCTCTGACGCGATTCCCCCGACCCCGGCGCGAC
>DQOF01000198.1 GCA_015658775.1 Acidimicrobiia bacterium
AGACCACGCCCACCACCTCTTCCACGACCACCACGACGACCACCACCACCCTGCCCCCCACCACCACGACAGCGGCACCGGGCACGGTGCTCCAACTCCTCGACGCCGGTGACGCCGGTCTGGACCAGACCCTGCAGGTCTGCGACGGTTACCACTCGGCCACCTGGTACCGGGGCGAGATCAGGGCCGCCCGCCACGAGGGCCAGCAGCGCACCGTCAATTACGTGGCGGTCGAGCAGTATCTGAGGTCGGTGGTGCCCCAGGAGATGCCCGCCAGCTGGGCCGATCTGGGCGCCGGCGCCGGCGCCGAGGCGTTGAAGGTGCAGGCGGTCGCCGCCCGCTCCTACGCCCTGGCCGAGATGCGGTACGACTACGCCAAGACCTGTGACACCATCCGCTGCCAGGTCTATTCGGGCCGCCGGAGCCGGCACGGCGACCTGGAGTGGAGCATCGAGCAGCCGGCGTCCGACGTGGCGGTGTCCGCCACCACAGGCCTGGTGCGACTGCAGGACGGTATGGTCGCCCGCACCGAGTTCTCGGCGTCAACGGGTGGCCACACGATCACCGCCGACTTCCCGGGTGTGCCGGACGCTGGCGACGACGTCGACATCAACCCGGTGCACCAGTGGTCGTCGGAGTTCGACGCCGCCTCGGTGGCCGAGACGTTCGGCCTGGGCCAGCTCTACGAGATCAGGGTGGTGAGCCGCGACGGCTTCGGCGACGACGGCGGTCGTGCCGAGGAGGTCGAGCTGCGGACCCGGTCAGGCGAGTCGTTCGTGGTCACCGGCAACCGGTTCCGGCGGGAGTTCGGCCTGAAGTCGAACTGGTATGGGATCGCCTACGGGCCGCCCGACGCCAGCTCGGCCTTCCCCGGCGAGTTGATCGACGAGTACAGGGTCACCACCGGCTACTCGCAGGAGGAGTGGGATTCCATCCTCTCGGCCGCCGAGTACCTCGACATGTCGCCGGCCGAACTGCACCTGGCGTCCATGGCGGTCATGTCGTTCCTGCTGGCGCTCCGGGGTGACGGCCCGGGGCCCGAGCCGCTCGACCCACCGCCGACGGTCGACGGCCCGATTGCGATCACCACCGCCTATTTCGCCGCCGAACGCGAGCAGGCGGCCGTGGAGGTCGTGGCAACCGCCTTCGGGCTGAACGGGGCCCAGACACAGAAGGCGGCGGTGACGGTGCTGGTGTTCCTCGTGTCCCTGGCCAAGGCGGCCGGCGGGGGATAGTCGCGGGACTGGTGGGTGCCGGTCTTCCTGGTATCCATGGCGAGGGCTGCCGCCGGGCGGGGGCGGCAGGTACCCTCGCCATCCATGCAGGAGTCGGAGAAGATCAGAGGATGAAGGGTCTGGTGTTGGCAGGCGGCAGCGGCCGGCGGCTGCGCCCGCTTACCCACACCAGCGCGAAGCAGTTGGTGCCGATAGCCAACAAGCCGATCCTGCACTACGTCATCGAGGACCTGGTCGGAGTCGGCATCACCGACCTGGGGATCATCGTGGGTGAGACCGCCGACGAGATCCGGGCGTCGGTCGGCGACGGCTCACGTTGGGGTGCGACGGTCACCTACATTGAGCAGTCGGCTCCGCTGGGCCTCGCGCACGCCGTACGGGAGGCCGCCGGGTTCCTGGGCGACGACCGGTTCGTGATGTACCTGGGCGACAACATGTTCGAGGACTCCCTCGAGGCCGTGGTCGACGGGTTCGGCGACGGGTCTGCGCGGGTCTCCGCCCGGCTGCTGCTCGCCAAGGTCGACGACCCCGGGTCGTTCGGCGTGGCGGAGTTCGGCGACGACGGGTCGATCAGCCGCCTGGTCGAGAAGCCCGACGACCCACCGTCCGACCTGGCCCTGGTGGGCGTGTACCTGTTCGGGCCGGAGATCCACGAGGCGGCCAGGTCCATAGAGCCGTCGGCCCGCGGCGAGTACGAGATCACCGACGCCATCCAGTGGCTGCTCGACCGTGGTGACACCGTCGAACACCGCCTGCTGGACGGCTGGTGGATCGACACCGGCAAGAAGGACCCGCTCCTCGAGTGCAACCGCCTGGTGCTCGACGACATGGATTACGGGGTGGCCGGCGACGTCGACGAGGCATCTGTCCTGGACGGCCGGGTCCGAGTGGACGCCGGTGCCGAGGTGCGCAACTCCACCCTGCACGGTCCTGTCGTGGTGGCCGCCGGCGCACGGCTGGTCGACAGCCAGGTGGGGCCGTACGTGTCGGTGGGAGCCGACTGCACCATCGAGTCGGCTGCCGTGGCGCACACTGTCCTCATGGACGGCAGTCGCATAGCCGATGGTGCGTGCCTGGCCGACTCCGTGCTGGGCCGGCACGCCGAGGTGTCGGGTCCGGGGTCGGCGAGCCTGCTCCTGGGCGACCATTCCGTAGTCGAGTTGGGCGGGTAGCCGGGTGGGGTGGAAATGGCCCAGGTAAGCCCGTCTCCGGTCATTGCCGGTGTGGTGCACGTGGTGCTCACCGTTCACGGCGACCGGCGCGGGATGTTCGTCGAGACCTACCGCCGCGAGTGGATCCCCGGGGGCCGCGAGATGGTCCAGGCCAACCGCGCCGATCGTGACGCCGGGTGCCTGGTCGGCCTCCACTACCACCTGCACCAGGCCGACTACTGGTACGTGCCGTCGGGGCGGGCCCGGGTGGTGCTCCACGACCTACGTGTCGGGTCGCCGACCGGGGGCGCCACGGAGTGCTTCGACCTGGGTGGGGACGGTGCCGGGACCAACGAACACCA
>DQOF01000030.1 GCA_015658775.1 Acidimicrobiia bacterium
AACAACGAATGCGCCTGGGGCGGATAGGGGCAAAGTAGTCAGGACAACTAGAGGGAGGCGGCGGCAGGTCTAACTGCCGTCGCCTCCCTCCGGCTGTTTTGGCCACAAGAAACGCAGTCGAATCAGGCATCGGGCCAAAGGTGCCGTGACCTCGCTGTTCTTGCCGAGTGTTCTGGTGCCCCTGAGGTTCGCTCCGGAGAGGGAGGACCGACCCTGACCTGTGTATCTACTTGTACGGCCCCCCGGGACTCGAACCCGGAACCTGCGGATTAAGAGTCCGATGCTCTACCAATTGAGCTAGAGGCGCCTGCGGCGGCAGATTCTACCGGTGGATCAGCGCGTGGGGTGACCGAGGGGATTTGAACCCCCGACCCCCTGGACCACAACCAGGTGCTCTAACCGAACTGAGCTACGGCCACCAAGTAGCCCGCCATGATACGGGGGCCGTGGGCGGGCGGTGCACGTGTTTCCGGGCCGGTCGGCACTGTGTGAACATGCCCCTGTGGCGGTCGACCGGATAGCCGTGATCGGCGGTGGGATAGCCGGGGCAAGCGCGGCACACCACCTCGCCGAGGCGAACCCGGGTGTTGACGTGTTCCTGCTCGAGGCCGAGCCGCACCTCGCCTACCACACCACCGGACGCTCGGCGGCCTTGCTCCTCGAGAACTACGGCACACCGGCCAACCGGGCGCTGTGCACGGCCGGCCTTCCCTTCCTCCGGGAGCCCCCGGACGGCCTCGTGGACGCCCCGCTCCTGACCCACCGCCGGGTCCTCCACGTGGGCGGACCCGACCAGGGAGGGGCGATCGAGCAGATGCTGGCCGAGGGCCAGTTGGCGACCACTCCCTCGGTGGAGGTGGGTGCCGACGAGGCCGTACGGCTCTTCCCGCTTCTCCGCCGTGAACGGATCGAGCGCGGGATACTCGAACCCGACGGTGCGGACATCGACGTCGGTGCCCTGCACCAGGCCTTCATCAGGGGGTTCCGACGGGCCGGTGGCCGCATAGCTGTCGCGACCAGGGTCGACGCTGCCCGACCCGACGGCGACGGTTGGCGACTCGACACGACCGACGGCGACGTACTCGCAGACCTGGTCGTCAACGCCGCCGGCGCCTGGGGGGACGTGGTCGCCCGGGGGGCTGGCGTAGAGCCGATCGGGCTGCAACCCCTCCGCCGCACGGCCTTCATGGTGAACGGACCCGGTGTGGACACGACGGGATGGGCGTTCACCGCCGATGTCGAACACGCCTGGTACATGAGGGACGACGGGGAGCAGATGCTCTGCTCGCTCGCCAACGAGACACCATCCGAGCCGTGCGACGCCAAGCCCGAGGAACTCGAGGTGGCGCTAGCCATCGAGCGGATCAACGAGGCCACGACGCTGGGCATCCGCTCGGTCAACTCGGCATGGGCCGGGCTCCGCACGTTCGCCCCCGACCGCTCGATCGTCATCGGCCCCGATCCCGACCACCCCACGTTCATCTGGTGCGTCGGCCAGGGAGGCACCGGCATCCAGACCTCGCCCGGCGCCGGGCGCCTGGTCGCCGACCTGGCCTTCGGTGGCGGGCCGTCCTCCTACTTCGCCGACGTGGACCTTGACCTTCCCGGCCTTCTGCCCGACCGGCTGCCCGGCCGCGGCGGACTGTAGCTCCCGAGAGCATCGGTTGGGCGGGCCTGCATCGCAGGAGACACGCTTGCTACTCTCGACCCATGAGGCGCGGGTTCCTCCTCGTGTTGATTGTGCTGCTCGCCACGTCGTGCACCGACGGGCGGTCCGACCGTGACACGGCCCCCGACGTGCCTGCGACCACGCAGACGGCAGATGCTGCGGACGACCGGGCAGAGCGCCGGGAAGAGCGTGAGGGGATGGTCGCAAGCCAGATCCAGGATCGTGGCGTAGACGATCCGGCGGTGCTGGCGGCCATGCGGGCCGTGCAGCGCCATCGCTTCGTTCCAGACGGGTTCGCCGACCAGGCCTACCGCGACCACCCGCTGCCGATCGGCTACGGACAGACCATCTCCCAGCCCTACATCGTCGCATTGATGAGCAGCATGCTCGGAGTCTCGGCCGGCGACCGGGTGCTGGAGGTCGGCACCGGTTCCGGATACCAGGCAGCGGTCCTCGCCGAGATGGACCTCGTCGTCTTCACGATCGAGATCGTGCCCGAACTGGCCGACCGCGCATCACACGTGCTGTCCGACCTCGGCTACGGCACGGTGACGACGCGTGAGGGGGACGGCTACCTCGGCTGGGAGGAGGAGGGGCCCTTCAGGGCGATCATCGTGACGGCAGCGCCCGACCACGTTCCGCAGCCACTTGTCCGCCAGTTGGCGCCGGATGGTCGCATGGTCATCCCCATCGGGCCGGTAGGTGCGGTGCAGACGCTGTGGATGTTCTCCACCGACGAGTCCGGTGCGCTCCTGGCCCAGAACCTGGGTTCGGTCAGGTTCGTGCCGCTCACCCGGCGCGAGTGAGTCCGGGGGCGCCATCGGAAGTCCGCCGGTCCGGCCTGACCAGCAGGGTGCTCAGCCCGTAGCACGCCGCGCCGACCAGCACGACGAATTTGAAGCCGACGCTGAGCGCCAGCAGTGCCGATGCCACGGCGCTGACCACCGAAGCCACGCCGTTGATTCCCCACGCCCACGGCACCAGGTCCGGTGTCCGGCACCTGAGGTTGGCGAGGCCCTTGGGGAACATCACCCCCATGAGGACGCCGAGTGGCGCGAGGGCCGCGCTCCCGAGCAGAACTCGCACCGGCCCAGGTGCCGGCAGTAGCAGCGTGGTCAGAGGTCCCATTGCGAAGGGCATGGCCAATGCGGTGGCGGTGAGAGCGCACGCCGACGGCCGCCACGGCAGTCGGGGCGACAGAAGGCTCCCGACGCCTGAGGCCGCCAGCAGGGCGAACAGCACCGTGGCGAGCGCTGTCGTGGGGCGACCGACCAGCAGGATGTAGCGCTGCACGAGGGGCATCTCGACGAACAGGAAGGCGATACCCAGAAGCCCGAAGTAGGCGACCGTCCACCAGCGGTCCCTGGACGGCGCGGCGCGGCGCCAGCCTCCGGTCAGGGCCAGTGGGGCGACTATCAGCAGGCCGCCGACCAGCACCGCGAACCCCAGCAGGACGACCAGGACGAAATAGCCGGCGCCGCCGAACGGTTGCCATGTGCGCCCGATGCTTTCTAGCACCTCGCCGGACTGCGACCAGCGGAAGTAGTGACCGAAGAACGGGTGGTCGTCCGTGGGTGGCGTTATGTCGAACCGGGACGCCGCGTAGCCGGGGCCGGGGCCGGTCTCCGTCAACAGTGCCGCGGCCTGCGTGCGGTACTCGTCCTCGGGGAGCCGGTTGAATCGATTGGTCTCGCCGGCCGTCAGGCCCGGTGCAGCGATCAGGTCGAAGCGCCTCGCCTCGGCGAACGAACGGATGTAGGCCATCTCGCTGCCGTCGAAGCCATCGGGTTTGAGCATCACCAACCCGGTGGCATAGCCCCGCAGTGCCACGACCGACCGTTCGGGGTCGGCTCCGGCTCGGCGGGCCGCATCGGCGAAAAGGGCAACCAGCCGCATCGTCTCGCTCGGCGGGGTCTGGAGCCAGCGCACCGCTGTCAGGATCCCGCCCGGGCGCAGACGGTCGACGTACCGCTCGAAGGACTCCGCGGTGAGGAGGTAGTCCTCGGCCAGGCTGTAGGCGCCCGAGGTGACGGGCCGGTACGGCGAGGTCAGCGCCAGGTCGACGACGTCGAACCTGCGAGTCGTCCGCTCCACGTAGGTGCGCGGCTCGGCGACGACCACCTCCACCCGCGGACCGGCGTACGGGTTCGGCGTCGTGCTGCGCACGGCTGCGAGCACCCCGTCGTTCGGCTCTACGGCTGTGACCGATCGAGCCCCCTCACGCAGTGCCACGAGTACGTCGAGACCGCCGCGCGGTTCGAGGATCAGAGCGTCGCCGCCGGGCCGGAGGGCGAACGGCAGCGAGCCCAGCAGGTACGGGAGGAAGTCGGCCTCAGCCGGTTCGGTCCTCGGGATCGGGCTGAGGTCGTCGCCGTCGACGGTCACCGCGTCCTGGGGCCCGGGAACGCCGGGATACGTGAAGCTGAGTCCCGGCAGCGACCGGATTCCGTCGCTGAGGACATGGTCGACGCGGCCGGCGGCGTTCCACTGGGTGGACACGACCTCGGCGCCCGGATAGCGCAGTGCGGCGCTCAGGTCCTTGTAGGGCGACAGGCGCAGCGTCAGCAAATCCGGCACATGGAACGCCACCACCCCGAGCACGATCGCCGCGCACATGCCGACACCGAGTCGACCGGCCGAGCGGGGCCGGACCGCCGATTCGAAGGCCAGAGCGCCGACCATGGCGGCGAGCGCGGCTAGCACCACGACACCCTCGCCACCGAACCGGCCCACTGACGCCACGGCCAGCAGCGCGCCGACCCCCGAGCCAGCCAGGCTCACCCCGTAGACCTGATGGGACGGGATCGGCGTCGGCTGATCCCACCCTGCGAGGAGTGCGCCGATCACGATCCCGCCGAAGAAGAAGGGGACCGCCAGCAGGACGAGGTACGACACCAGATAGACGATCTGGGTGCGGTCCCACGCGATGCTGAACGAGTCGAACGGGATGGTGTTCGTCGCGGCGTAGGCACCGACCGTCGCCAGTGCCTGGACCGCGGCGAACGTCGCCCAGCGGCGCGGTCCTCCCCTGCAGAGTCGGGGAAGGACGGTGAGCACCGTGCCGCTGGCCCCGTAACCGAGCAGCGCCAGGCTCACAGCCAGGAAGGCGAAGTGGTGGAACTGGGCTACGGCGAAGATGCGGGTCAGGACCACTTCGAGGGTGAGTACCGCCGCCGACGAGCAGCCGACCCCGGTGAGGATCGCCATGCGGGTCGACGCGCCGCCCACCCTGTATGTCGCAGCACGTCGCCGCACGGGGTCGCCCACCCCGGTCACACTATGGACACGGAGCATGGCGACGGGAGTGGCCCCGCCCGACGGTCGTGTCGGCGACCTGACCCCCACGGGGGGACGCACCTGCTGCGACCGGATGGACCGGATCCTGCCGCCCTGCCTGCCGACCGGTTCGGTGGTCGCCGGTAGTCTGCCGGGTACTTGTCACGATGAAGGCAGCAATGGCATCGGACAATTCCAGCCCCCGTAGCTCAGCCCGGATCAGAGCAGCGGACTTCTATTCCGACGGTCGCAGGTTCGAATCCTGCCGGGGGCGCCAATGGCTTCCATGATCGCCTGCCCGCCGATCCGGCTTGTCTGTGCCGTGTGTAGGGAGCATGCTGCCCGGTTGATGGCACCTGAGAGAGGGGTGGCGCATTGCCACGGACGCTCACTAGATTGCAGGGATCGCTGCTGATTCTCGCGGCGGGCACGATGTTCAGTTTTGGCCCGCTCACCTTCCGGGCACTGGTGGAGGGTGACGCCTGGCAGTACCTGTTCTACCGGAGCATCTCGGCCGGGCTGGTCTGCACCGGGATGATCGTGGCCGTCGGTCGCAACCCGTTTCGATCGGTTCGTACTGCCGGCCGCGGGCAGGTAATGGCCGGCCTGGTTCTGGCGTGCATGTTCATGTTGTTCATAGTGTCCCTGAGCCGCGTAACGGCGTCATTCGTACTGTTGTTGCAGTGCACCAGCCCGTTCTACGCAGCGATCCTGGGTTGGGTGTTCCTCCGTGAGTCCGTCGGACGCGACACGGTTGTCGCCATGCTGGTGGCGGCTGTCGGGATCGGGATCATGGTGGGGGCGGGCCTCGGCACCGGGGACCTTCTGGGCATAGCGCTGGCGATGCTCCTGCCCGTGTTCCTCGGTGGCTACACGGTCCTGATCCGGAGCTCACCCATTCGGGATCCGGGTGTGCCGACGGTGATAGCGGGTTTCACCGTTGCTGCAGTTTCCGGGCTGGTTTCGCTGGGCGGACCGGGCCTCATGCTGCCCGTCCGGGATGTTGCGATGGGGTTCATCGGCGGCGGCGTCCTCGTAGGCCTGGCCACGCCTGTCTTCAACTACGCCCACCGCTTCGTTCCAGCGGCGGACACCTCCCTTCTGTTGATCAGCGAGATCGTCCTGGCCCCGCTCTGGCTGTGGGTATGGCCGGGCGAGGTTCCCTCGGCAAGCACGCTGCTCGGGGGTGGGGTGGCTCTCTCCGCCGTGGTCTGCCTGACCATCCGGGCCGCCGGTTCAGACAGCCCGCCGAGACTCCAACGGGGTCTCGGCCTCCACGTCGGGGCGCTGCCGATCGAACTCGGGTCCGTGGCCGGGCCTGACCGCGAGCACCGTGAGGCAGGGTGAGTCGTCGGCTCCCCTAGACGACCTCGTAGTCGGCGATGACCGGCTCGGCCATCACCTCACGGAAGCGCTGGAAGGTCCACGGCCACGCCGCTGGTACGCCGCGGTCGTCGAGGTACCAACTCCTGCAACCCGTGGCCCAGACGGTGCCCTTGGCCGCCTCCACCCGCGTCGCCTCGAACGCCTCGGTGGCGTCCGGGGTCGGGCTGATCTGCGTGCAATCGTCGGAACGCAGCCGCTCCACCAACTGCAGGATGTAGGTGAACTGCAGTTCGGCCACCTCGATGAGCGAGAAGTTGCCCACGGGACCGTTGGGACCGTTCAGCATGAAGAAGTTGGGAATGCCCGGGATCGAGATCGACATGTAGGCGGTCGGGCGCTTGTCCCACAGTTCGGACAGCTTCACGCCGAACGGGCCCACGACCTCCATGGGGCGCATGAACCTGTCGACCCGGAACCCGGTGGCCAGGACCAGCACGTCCAGTTCGTGGAGCCGCCCGTCGACGGTGCGTACGCCACCGGGTTCGATGCGTTCGATGGAATTGGTGACCAGTTCGGAGTTCGGATGCTGGATGCCCGCGTAGAAGTCGGGGGAAACGACGAGCCTCTTGCAGGCTGCCCGGTAGTCGGGTCGCAGCCGCTCGCGCAGCACCGGGTCGGTCACGCTGTCCTCGAGGTTGGCAAGGCAGGCGGCTTCGATCAGGCGCATGCCCTCGGATTCGGCGTCGACCACGGCATTGGAGAAGCCGTTGGCGAACAGTTCCGAGATCTCCTCGTGGAGCCTGTGCATCATCGTCGGGTCGCTCCTGAAGGCGTCCCGCTCCTCGTCGGTGTAGGCGGGGTTCTCCTGGGGCATCACCCACTGGGCGGTGCGCTGGAAGAGGCACAGCTTTTCGACCCGGTCGGCGATGGTGGCAACCATCTGGATAGCCGAGGAACCGGTCCCTATGATGCCGATCCGCTGCCCGTCCAGCGGCACCATCGCGTCCCAGCGGGCGGTGTGGACCGTTCGCCCGGCGAAGGTCCCGATCCCCTCTATGTCGGGGAGCGACGGGTGGTGGAGCACTCCGGTGGCGGCAATCACCACGTCGACCACCTCGTGTGCGCCGAGCGAGGTCTGGATGTGCCAGTGACCGTCCAGGAAGTCGCACCGGACCACCTCCTCGCCGAAGCGGATCGAGTCCACCACGCCATGGGTTTCGGCGACATCCTCGAGGTAGCCGAGGATCTCGGCGCCTGGTGAGAAGCGGTGGCTCCACTCGGTGTTGGGGGCGAAGGAATAGCTGT